>NZ_NFIE01000011.1:0-88358 GCF_002161605.1 [Collinsella] massiliensis
TCCCCCCTCCGCCCGTGCCGCCAACACCCCCACAGATTCCCGCACCCCGGCCACGGACAAGCGGGTATAACAAGGCTCAGACTATCCGCCCAACGAAAAGGAGCCGTATGAGCACCACCCGCGCGCCCGAAGCCGCACCGTCCGCCCCCTCCACGCCGTCCGCCCGCGCAAGCGCCCGCGAGGCGCTCGTCCCCGGAAGCGCTACCTGCGGATTCTCCGTCGAGCGAACGCAAACCATCGCCGAGCTCGACGCCGACGCCTACGTGCTGCGCCACGAGGCCTCGGGGGCGCGCCTGCTCTACCTCGCCTGCGAGGACGAGAACAAGGCCTTCGCCATCGCCTTCAAGACGCCCCCGGCGAACAGCACGGGCGTGTTCCACATCCTCGAGCACTCGGTGCTCTGTGGCAGCGCGAAGTTCCCCGTGAAGGAACCGTTCGTCGACCTCATCAAGAGCTCCATGCAGACGTTTCTGAACGCCATGACCTACCCGGACAAGACCATCTACCCGGTGGCGTCCACCAACGAGCAGGACCTGCTCAACCTCATGGACGTCTACATGGACGCCGTGCTCAACCCGGCCATCTACACCAAGCCGACCATCTTCCAGCAGGAGGGCTGGCACTACGAGCTCGATGTGCCCGAGGGCGGAAGCCTGCGCGACGGCACCCTGCGCTACAACGGCGTGGTGTTCAACGAGATGAAGGGCGCGCTCTCCGACCCCATGAACGTGCTCGACGACGCCGTGAACGCCGCGCTCTTCCCGAAAACCCCCTACGCGTTCGAATCGGGCGGCGACCCGCGCGCGATCCCGCAGCTCACCTATGACGAGTTCCTGGACACGCACGCGCGCCACTACAACCTCGCCAACAGCTACATCACGCTGTACGGCGACTTCGCGGACGTCCGCCGCGAACTCACGTTCCTGGACGAGCGCTACCTCTCGCAGCCCTATGCAGCCGCGGAGCGCATCGAGCGGCAGCGCGCGGCCGGAGCGCCCGCGGAGGCCCTCGCGCCGAACCCGCTCCCCATGCAGGAGCCCACGGTCTGCGCGCACCGCCGCGTCACCATGGACACGACCCCCGAGAACGCGCTCGTGGGCATGGGCTATGTCATCGGCCAGGCGCTCGACACGTTCCGTGTCATCGCCGCCGACGTGCTCTTCGAGGCAATCCTGGGGTCCAACGAGGCGCCGGTGAAGAAGGCCATCATCGAGGCGGGCCTCGGCGGCAACGTAGTGAGCTACACCTCCACCGCCTGCCAGCAGCCCTACGAGATGATCATCCTGCAGAACGCCCAGCCCGAGGTCGCGCGCGCGTTCCGCGGCGTCATCGAGGACACCTGCCGCGGGCTCGTGGAGCAGGGCGTGCCGCGCGACCGCCTGGAGGCCGTGATCTCGAACAACGAATACGCCCTGCGCCAGCGCGATTACGGCGTGGCCGACGGCGTGGCGCTCGCCTGCGACGCGCTCTCCACGTGGCTCTACGACGACGAGGCCGCCACGTCCGCGCTCACGTGCGGCGACATCTACGCCGAGCTGCGCGACGCGCTCAAGGGCGACTTCTTCGAGACCCTCCTGCACGAGCTCGTGCTCGAGACCGACCACGCCGCCCTCGTGGAGCTCGTGCCCACCGAGGCCGACGCCGCGGACACCGCCGCCGGGGACGCCGTGACCGATCCCGGCGAGGCCGCCGAGCTCGCCGCGCGCAAGGACGCCATGTCCGACGCCGACCTGCAACAGGTGGTCGATGGCGTGGCGGAGCTGCGCCGCCAGCAGGAGGCGGAGGATGCGCCCGAGGACCGCGCGAAGCTGCCGCGCCTGCGCGTCGCGGACATCGGTCCCGCGCGCCCCGACGAGCCCGCCGAGCTCGACGAGTCCGCGCCCATCCCCTGCCTGCGGCACGACATCCCCACGCATCGCCTGGCGTACGCGCTTACGTATTTCGACCTGAGCCACGTGAGCTACGTCGAGCTGCCCTACGTGAAGGTGCTCTGCCGCCTGATGCAGCAGCTCCCCACCGCGCGCCGCACCGCCGCGGAGCTCGATAGCTACATCGGCTCCAACCTCGGCTTCCTCTCGTTCACCACCGAGGTCTACCAGCAGGAGGACTGGCGCCTCGCCCGCCCGGTGCTCCTCGTTTCCGCCGGCGCGCTCTCCGAGAAGATCGACGCGCTCGCGACCATCCCGCGCGAGGTGTGGGCGGAGACGCTGTTCGAGGACACCGAGCGCATGCGCGACGTGCTCACGCAGATGCGCATCGCCATGGAGCAGACCTTCATCACCGCCGGGCACCAGGCGGCGCTCGGACGCGCGCTCTCCTACGTCTCGCCCGCCGCGGTCATCTCCGAGCAGCTGGGCGGCGTGGACTTCTACCGCTTCCTGCGCGACCTGCTCGACCACTTCGACGAGCGCGCGGACGCCCTCTGCGACACCCTGCGCGGCCTGCGCGACCGCATCTTCACCTCGAGCGGCACCATCGCGAGCTTCACCGGCTCGGACGAGGACTACCGGCGCTACTGGGAGGCCGCGGGCACCCTGGGGCTCGAGCCGCGCACCGCGCGCGCCAAAGAGCTCTTCGTGCCCATGCCCGAGCCGCAGCGCGAGGCCTTCATCATCCCGAGCGACGTGTGCTACCTGGGCAAGGCGACCGACCCGCGTGTGCTCGGTCTTGCCACCGACGGCAGCTGGGGCGTCGCCGCCAACGCGCTCTCTTACGGCTTCCTGTGGAACGAGATCCGCGTGAAGGGCGGCGCGTACGGTTGCGGGTTCCGCGCCATCCCCGACCGCCAGCTCTCGTTCTACACCTATCGCGACCCGGCCATCGACCCGTCGATCGAGCGCATCGCGCGCAGCGGGGCCTGGCTGCGTGGGCTCGACGCGGACCGCGAGACGTTCGAGGGCTTCATCGTGAGCACCGTCGCCGGCCAGGACGCGCCTGTGAAGCCGTACGCGCTCACGAAGCGCCGCAACGGGGAGTACTTCTCCGGCAGGCCGGCGGGCTGGCGCGAGCAGCTGCGCGCGGACATGCTCGCGACCACGCCCGAGCGTCTGCGCGAGCTGGGCGATGCCGTCGAGCTCGTCGCCGAGCAGGCGCCCGCGTGCGTCTTCGGCGGCCGCGGCATCATCGAGGCGAGCGACGCCGACTGGAACGTCGTCGATCTCCTCGCCTGAATGTAAAATTACCCCAGGGGTATTTTTACATTGATACAGCGTACTGCGTGTAGAGAAACCCCAGGGGTCATGTAAAAATACCCCTGGGGTAATTTTACATGCAGTGGGCAGCGTAGAGCGGAATGCTGCGCAGCTCGTTGCCGTCCGCGTCGACCGTCCGTCCGAACTCCTGCTCGGATAGGCGTATCGCATACGGGGAACTCCCCTCGCGCATCAAGCGCCGCAGGCTCTTCGCCGTCACGTTCCGTGCCGACTTCACCTCGACGGGGATGACTTCCGCCTGAGGGGTCTGGTAAACGAAATCAACCTCACCTTGCGCGCCAGATCCCTCGGGCATCCAATAGTAGCTCGCGATGCCACGCGCGCGCAGCGCCTGCATGACAGCGTTTTCCGCGAGCGCGCCGCGAAACTCCGGAGATATGGCTCCGCGCGCATCCACATCGAGCACGAGCGCGGGGTCGATGCCAAATTTCTGGAACATGATGCCCGTGTCCGCCACATACACCTTGAAGAAGCTGCCTTCCTCGTCGTTGTACGGCGTGAGCGGGGCCTGGGTGTCGGACGTCCGCTCGTGGATGGAAACGATGCCCGCCGCCGCCAGCCATTCGAGTGGCTCAAGCAAGCGGGCGCGCCTTCCACCGCGCACGACGTCGGCGTACTTGAACTTTTTGGTCGAAGCGCGCAGCAGCTGGCGCGGCAGGCTTTCCCAGATTCGCTTGGCAGAGATGCCCGAGATGCCGTTCTGGGGGTCGGTCATGTCCGCCGTGTACGTGGCGTCGATCTCGCGCTGCTCCTCTGCGACCGCCTCCATGCTCCGCGTCTCGCACCAACGACGTACCGGCAGCGGCATACCGCCGACCACCAGGTACCTCCGATACCAGCCGAGCGCCTGCTCGTGGAGCATGTAGGGCTCGAGCGTCTCGACATGGGTTCGAATGTCATCGGCCATGCGGCGCTCCCCTTGCGCCCAAAGGAACTCCTCGAAATCGAGCGGGGTCATCGTGAGCTGGCGCACGCCGGAAGGGAACGGCAGCGAGCGTTTCTTCGTCGTGACGCCGAGCAAGCTGCCGCTCGCGATGATGCGCCACCAGGAGTCCGAGAAGAAGCGGAGGGCGTTGAGCGCCTTCTCGTGCAGCTGCACCTCATCGAAAAAGATCAGGGAATCCCCGGGCGTGAGGTCGACGCGCTTGTACTCGGCGATGCGCGCCACGATCGCGTCGACGTCGTCGCTTGCCCCCGAGAATATGCGCTCAATAGCCGCGAGGTCGGTTTGGAAGTCGAGCTTGACGAAGCGATCGCCCGCGAGTCGTCGCCCCACGTGCTCGACGGTAAAGGTCTTGCCCGTCCGCCGGGCGCCTTGAATGAGCAAGGGCTTGCTGTCGCCGCTCGAGAACCATCGCTCGATGGCCTGCTCAATTTTCCTTTCGAGCACCAAATTCGGCATGCGCATCACCTAAACCAATTTCGCGTACAAGCTGTACACGAAATTATATAATTTTGTGTACACGCTGTACATGAAACGGCATGTAAAATTACCCCAGGGGTTATTTTACATAGCCCCTGGGGTACTTGCGGTCAGTGAGTCAAATGAACCCGTCCCCAATGACTCACACGAGGCCGGCGCGGCGGCGGGCGAGACGGCCTGCGAGCCGGATGTCATACGGCGTGGTCTGGTAGACGTAGTAGTTCAGCCAGTTCGTGTAGAGCAGCTGCGCCTGGCTGCACCAGATATTGAGCGGCTCGCGCGCCGGGTCGTCGTCGGGGAAGTAGTGCGCCGGGACATCGGGGTCGATGCCGCGTGCCACGTCGCGCTCGTACTCCAAGCGCAGAGTGTCCGTGTCGTACTCGGGGTGCCCGAACACGAAGAACTGCCGGCTGTCCGCGCTCTTCACGATATACAGCCCCGCCTCGTCGGACTCCGCGACCACCTCGAGCTCGCGGCACGCCTCGATCTCCTCGCGGCACGACTCGGTGTAGCGCGAATGCACCGCGTAGAACCGGTCGTCGAAGCCGCGCACGAGCGGCGAGGAGCGCTTGACGAGCCGGTGCTCGTACACGCCGGAGAGCTTCGCGGGCAGCGCGCGCTTGTTGATGCCGTAATGGTGGTACAGCCCCGCCTGCGCGCCCCAGCAGATATGCAGCGTGGAGTGCACGTTCTCGACCGACCAGTCCATGATGCGCTGGAGCTCCGGCCAGTAGTCCACATCCTCGAAGTCGAGCTGCTCCACCGGCGCGCCCGTGATGATGAGGCCGTCGAAGTGCTCGTGCTCGACCTCCTCGAACGTGCGGTAGAACGTCTCGAGGTGATCCTCGGAGACATGCGTCGCCTCGTGGCTCACCGTGCGCAGGAGCTCGACCTCGATCTGCAGCGGCGTGTTCGAGAGCTTGCGCATAATCTGCGTCTCGGTGGCGATCTTCGTGGGCATGAGGTTCAAGATGAGCACGCGCAGGGGACGGATATCCTGGTGCAGCGCGCGGTACTCGGTCATGACGAAGATGTTCTCGCGCTCGAGGTCAGCGGTCGCGGGCAGCGCGTCGGGGATGCGGATGGGCATGGGGGCTCCTTCTCTAGCGGGCGTACCTCCCGGCTGCAGCTTTCCGGGCGCCCGCGAGCTTCCATCTTTTCACGCCCGCCGGAGCACGTCAAGCGCGCCGCCGCCCCGCCGAACGGTGTCGCCGTCCCCGCTGGGCAGCTCCGCGGCCCCACCTGAACCGCTACGCCGTCCCCGCCACCGTCGCTCCCGCGGCTGCGGCGACCTCAGCTTCCTCCGGGTAGTACACGCCCCAGTCGTAGCGCAGGCGCGTCATGATGTCCATGACGTCCGCCGCGTACTCCAGAAGCCACGCCTTGGATGCATCGCCCGCGACGGCAGCCTCGAGGTCGGCGACCTCGTAAGCGAGCGCATAGGCCTCCTCGCCCGCCGTCACGTCCTCGCGCCGACCGCCCTCCGTCCACACGATCGTCGCCGTGTCGGCGCGCGGGTACTCGTTCACCTCGATGTAGCAGCGGTCGAAGCTCAGCACCGCGCGCTTCGGCTGCTTCGAATGGAGCGAGAGCGAGAAGACGCCGATCTGCCCCTCGGCATTGCGCGTCACGAACCCGCTCGTCTGGTCCACGCCCGTCACGGCGCGGTTGGCGAGCGACACGACCTCGTCCGGCTTGCTCGCCATGAACAGGCGCGCGATGGAAAGCGCGTACACGCCGATGTCCAGCATAGCACCGCCCGCGAGCTGCAGGCTGTAGAAACGATTCGTGAGGTCGCCGTACTCCTTGTAGCTGCCGAAATTCACCTGCGCCAGGTTGAACGCGCCGAACGCGCCCGCCAGCATGCGGCGCCGCAGCTCATGGTAGAGCGGCATATGCAAGATGGTGGTCGCATCCATGAGGACGACGCCGTGGGCGTCCGCGAGGGCGCGCGCCTCGGCGAGCTCGGCCGCGTTGAGGGTGATGGCCTTCTCGCAGAGCACGTGCTTGCCCGCCGCGAGCGCCGCGCGCAGGTAGGTGATGTGCGTGTTATGCGGGGTGGCGATGTAGACGGCATCGATGTCGGTATCCGCCCACAGCTCGTCGAACGACGCGTACACGCGCGGGATCCCATAGGTCTCGGCGAACGCGACCGCCTTCTCATGGGTGCGGTTGGCGACGCCCTGGATGCGCCGGCCCGCGAGCGCGAGGGTCTGCGCCATCTGGTTCGCGATGGCCCCGCACCCCACGACCGCCCAGCGCAGCTGCGGCGCCGTGAAGATGTCCTGGGGGAACGGCTTGTCCTGCGCTGCGGCGCAAGCCGCGCGAGCGGCGGTAGCGGAGTCGATTGAAGCTGCGGAAACCTCGACGGACATATAACCCTCCCTAAAGCGTTTGGCAGGCACGCGTTCTCGGCATGCACTTTCCCATTCTACCCACGCGACCGCGACCGCCGGCTCATCCCGCGCGCTGCTCGTCCTCGAACTCAGCGATGGCCTGCAGAAACGCCTCGCCGTACTCGCTCGCCTTGGCCTCGCCGATGCCCGGGACGTCGAGCAGCTCCTCGCGCGTTGCGGGACGGCGGCGGCACAGCCCGCGCAGCGTCTTGTCGCTGCATACGATATACGGAGGCACCCCGCGTTCCTGCGCGAGCGAGCGACGCAGGGCACGCAGCCGCTCGAAGAGCTCCGCGTCGTCGCCCGGACAATCGCGCCCGGCATCGGCAAGCGCGCCCGCCTCGTCGCGCAGCAGGTCGACCGCCCGACGCACCCGCGCGCCCGAGCGGCCCTTCGACGCCCTCCACTTGATGGTGAAGGTGAAGCCCGGAGCGGTGTCCGGCAGACCCTCGCCGCTGCCGTCCCCGAACGGCGCGCCGCCGAGCGCCTCGCCCGCGCGCGGCCCCAACCCGATCACCGGGTACTGTCCCTGCGCAACCTCCAGGTAGCCCCGCCCCGCGAGCTGGTCGATCACATCCTTCACGCGGCCGAGCGGCATCTCGGCGAGCTCGCCATACCCTGGAGCGTCTACCAGGCGAAACTTCCTCAGCTTCTCGTTGTTCGCACCGTGGAGCGCCTCCGCGATGACGGTCTTGCCGAAGCGCCCCGGCCGCGCCGCCACGAAGCACATGATGGCGAGCGCCGCCGCGGTCACATCCTCGGCCTCGAACTCCGTGAGGCAGTTCGAGCAGTTCCCGCAGCCATGCGGCGCGGCGGTGCCTGCGCCCGCGGCAGCTTCCGCTCCCGCACCCTCCGCGCCGAGCGCGCCGGCGTCGTCGAAGTACCGCAGGATGTACGCCCGCAAGCAGCCCGTCGTCTGGCAATAGCCCTCCATCTGCCCAAGCAGCCGGTAGCGGTTCCGCCGCGCGCGCTCGAGCTGCTCGGGGTCGAGTGCCTCCTCCGCCGCGTCGCCCCTATCGATGAGGAAGCGCCGCAGGCGGAAGTCGTTGCCGTTCCACAAAAGGATGCAGCTCGCCGGGTCGCCGTCGCGCCCCGCGCGCCCCGCCTCCTGGTAGTACGCCTCGATGCTCTCGGGCACGTTCAGATGGATCACGTACCGGACGTTCGGCTTATCGATCCCCATACCGAACGCGTTCGTCGCCACCATGACGGGGATCGCGTCGCGGATGAAACCCTCCTGGTTCTCGTGACGCTCCTGCGGCGTATGCCCGCCGTGGTAGCGCCCCACGCGCACGCCCTCGGGCATGAGCTCGAGCTGCAGGTCGGTCGCGAGCTCGTCCACGGCACGGCGCGTCGCGCAGTAGATGATCCCGCTCTCGGACGCGTGCTCGCGCACGTACCGCGCGACCCACGCGCGCTTGTCCTTCTCGCCCAGCTCGCGCACCTCGTAGTAGAGGTTCGGGCGGTCGAAGCCCGTGACCTGGAACGCCGGCCGCTCCAGACCGAGCATCTGCACGATGTCCCGCCGCACGCGCTCGGTCGCCGTCGCCGTGAACGCAGCGAGCACCGGGCGCTTTGGCAGCGACGCCACGAACTCGGCGATCGAGAGGTACGACGGGCGGAAATCCTGCCCCCACTGCGACACGCAATGCGCCTCGTCCACCGCCACGAGCGGGATGCCCACCCCGCCCGGCGCTGCCGCGGCGCGCGCGAACGCTTGGAACTGCGGGCTCGACAGCCGTTCCGGCGCGACGTACATGATCTGGTACCAGCCCTCGCTCGCGCGCTTGAGCACGGTGTTCTGCTGCCCCGGCGTGAGCGTGGAGTTGAGGTACGCCGGGCGCGCGCCCGCGGCCTTGAGCGAGAACACCTGGTCGGCCATGAGCGAGACGAGCGGGCTCACCACGAGCGTGAGCCCCGGCAGCATGAGCGCCGGAACCTGGTAGCAGATGGACTTGCCGGCGCCGGTGGGCATGACGCCGAACGCATCGCGGCCGTCGAGGATCGCGTCGATGAGCGCCTCCTGCCCCGGGCGGAAGGAGCCGTATCCGAAATAGCGTTTGAGCGTCGCGTGCGCCTCGGGATGTTCGTGCTGCCCCGTCGCGTCCGGCTGGTCTGCCATGGTCGGCCGGTCTGCCACGTCCGCCTCCTTCACGTCCGCCTCCTCCGCATGATGGTGAATCGGTGTCGGCACCTATGGTAGCAACATGCGTCGGGCACCCGCTGCGCAGGTTGCTACAATGATGGCCACCGCACCCGAAGCGCCCCAGGCGCACGACCATCCCGAGGGGAGCACCATGGCACACGCCGCCGACACCATCACCGAGCGCGCGCTCGAGCTCGCGCGCCTGGCCGTCATCCGACGCATCATCACGGGCGTCGCGGTCCTGGTCTCCGCCCTGGTGCAGGCGTTCCTCATCCAAGCCTTCGTGAACCCCGCGGGCCTGCTGCCGAGCGGCTTCACCGGTATCGCCGTGCTCGTCGACCGCGTGACGGCGCTCTGGGGGGTGCGCATCCCCACGGACCTCGGCATGCTCGCGCTCAACATCCCGCTCGCGCTCATCTGCTGGAACCGCATCTCCAAGCGCTTCGTGCTGTTCTCGAGCCTGCAGGTCGTGCTCTCGGCGGCGTTTCTGCGTTTCTGCGATTTCAAGCCGCTGCTCGACGACCAGATTATGCTCGTGGTGTTCGGCGGGTTCATCTCGGGCATCTCGATTGCCATCGCGCTCAAGGCAGGCGCGTCCACGGGCGGCACGGACTTTATCTCGCTGCTCGTGGCCAACAGCACCGGCAAGACCATCTGGGGCTTCATCTTCGCCGGCAACTGCGCGCTCATCCTCGTGTCGGGCGCGATCTTCGGCTGGGAGAGCGCGGCGTACTCCATCGTGTTCCAGTTCATCTCGACGAAGACCATCGACAGCTTCTACCACCGCTACGACCGCGTGACGCTGCAGATAACCACGAAGCGCGCCGACGAGGTCATGGATGCCTATATCGCGAGCTTCCAGCACGGCATCAGCTGCGCGGAGGTGATCGGCGGGTACAGCCGCGAGCGCATGTACCTGCTGCACACCGTGGTCTCGACGTACGAGAGCGAGGACATCGTGCGCCTCGTGCGTGAGGTCGACCCCGGTGCGGTGATCAACGTGTTCCGCACGGACAACTTCATCGGCGGCTGGTGGCACGGGCATGTGGACGAGCCGGTTCCCACCGCCGTGCCCGACCCCTCGAAGCGCCCCGCGCGCGAGGCGGCCCGCCAGCGCCGCAACTCCCTCATGCAGGACGACGGCCGCTAGCCGGAGGCCGCAGCGATAGCGGCCGCATCAAACGCGGTTGTATATAGCGTTTGAGCAGAAACAAGATCGGGCGGCTCGACGCCGCCTTTTGCAGCAAGGATATTGTCAACTACAATGTTGCCCATTCGCTCTCCCGACTCCTTTGTCGAACCGGCAACATGTGGGGTAACGAGCACGTTATCGTAATCGAAGTATGGCATGTGCTTCGGCGGCTCACGTTCAAAGACGTCGGTCGCAAATGCTGAAATTTGACCCGACTCAAGCGCCTTACAGAGAGCATCCTGCCTAATAACATTGCTTCGCGCCGTATTGATGAGAATGGCAGAGGACTTCATTATCTTCAGCTCTTTCGTGCCAATCATATTGCGTGTCGCAGAAGTCAAGGGTACATGGAGAGTCACAATGTCAGAACGCCTTAGAAGGTCGTTGAGCGTCGTGTATATCAACCCGTAAATAGTAGGCTCAGTGCGCTGAACAATATCATAGCCAAGCACGTCCATACCAAATCCCATTGCACGACGCGCTACCGCAGTACCAATCTGACCGACACCGATTATGCCTACAGTTTTGCCGTAAAGGCTCATGCCGACGAGCTTGTTCCAATCCCCTCCGCGTGTACTATTAGCCATAGGGGTGATGCGACGCGCCAGGTCAAGAATAAGACCGAAAGTAAAATCGGCAGTTTCCTCACGATTCGCCGCGGGAGCATATGTTACCTGGATGTTGTTTGCACGTGCTTCAATGAGATCAACTCCATCAAAGCCAACTCCGTAACGAGCGATTATCTTTAACTTGTGCAACCTCCGAATGGTGGCTGCAGAAAGAGAGTCATTACCCAGGATAAGGGCATCGGCATCCTGAGCAAATTCGACCATTTCCCTTCCACTGAGAGGTCTCCCATAAGGGTTGAGCCTGACACTACATCCCGCTTCTTCGAGTCTATGCAAAGGTTCGGTAGCAAAACGACCGAAGGTGACAGCGCTCGAAGCGACAATCCAGCTTGACATCAAACATTCCTTTTTTTACAAGAACGGAAGCGGGCGGGGAAATAAAAAGGCGCGTCGCATCCAGCGACACGCCTTGATGGAATTATATGCTGATATAAAGGGGTGTACAAGAGACTCTACTGCTCTTCAAACTCATTGAGGGCCGTTGAAAGCAGTGTGCAGATTCGTTCAATAAACTCTTCAAACATACGCCTGCCCTTATCAGCATCCGCGATTACGGGATTACCATACACGCCCGAGACGCTTAAATCTCCTATTGAAGTGTTGTCATAACCGTACAGCACTGGGCGTTCGGGATATTCCGATACAGCACGATCCTGATGAACGAGCTCGGGACGAGCGGCGAGCATAAGCGAGGTTTCAAATTCATCTGCGTGGAACATCCCGCCCCACGTAGTCGATTCTACATGCGCCTCAAGCGATGCCGAAAGCCCGGGATAGAAACAAGCCATCACCTTAATCGGAGTCTCATCAGAAACTTCCCGGACGGCGTATTTCATCGTAGCCCCATTTGCCTCATGACCGTTAATGATAAGCAGAACGCGAATGCCCCAGCGCTCGACGGAATGAGCAATGTCTTTCAGCACCTCCTGAAGCACCGGCTGCCGAAGGGCAACTGTACCGATGCGGTCGCGCCAAACCCATGAGTAACCAAAGTTAAGATCAGGCAGCACGATGGCATCCGTACGATCAGAAACCGAACATGCCAGATGACGAGCTAAAAAGATATCGGTTCCCAACGGAAGGTGATACCCATGCTGCTCGGTAGAGCCCAGCGGCAAGAGTGCAATCGGTGCTCGCTTGACCTGTTCGGCAATCTCAGTCCAGGTGTGCTCATTCAAAATAAAAGCCATATAACCTCCCATCAGCGAAAATAAAAACAGCCCCCAATTACTCGAGGGCTGCAGGAGCCTGTTTTAGAACACCGCCAGCCAGCGCTTGGGGTTTTCGATAAAAATCTTATCGATGTCTTCTTGACTGACGCCTTCGTCCAAAAGTCGAGGAATAAACTTCGTCTTAATATACTTAAACCCGGGGCCGCCGCCATACCCCTCCAAATAAGAGGCGCGTCCCATATCTCCTGAAATGAGAAGTTGGTTAATGTAACCATGCTCAATAACAGATTTGATAAGCTTCACGCGAATACTGTCGGGATAGTATTTTGCCTTACCAGGACCGTCGAGTTGTACGTAAATACCGCGATCACAAAGCTTAAGGAAGTAGTATTCATCTGGGTTGCGATCGAGGTGGCCGAGGGCAACCTTGGTAAGATCAATTCCTTCACGCTCTAGCAAGTCGCAGACTTCAAGCCCCATGGTTCCACACTCAGTATGGCCCCATATAGGTGCTCCTGTTCGCTTGTGCGCAATGGCCGCCGCAACAGTTGTCTTTTCTTCGAGAGGGTGGATAAGATTGTACCAGGTGCCGATCTTGAGAAACCCAGCGCGAATCCCATTACGGCCAACCTCAATATCCCGAGAAAGAATGGAGGCGATTTCTTCCGTGCTGAGATAGGTCACCCAGTCGGGATAGTAGATATGTTTATTGAAGCCTGTTGTCCCAATAACGTGCACGCCTGTTATTTCAGACATGGCGCGAAGCTTGCTTAAATCACGACCATAATCGAGCGTCGAAGCTTCAACGAGCGTCTGTCCGCCAACTGAACGGAAATTATTAAGCTCATGCACGCTGCCTTCAAAACTTGAAAGCTCAAGGTCTCGATCCTTCTGACTAGCAGGAGGCACTGCCCATAGATGTTCATGAGGATAGGTGAAGCCCATCTCGTCGCCGGGGATATCGCCAGTAACCGTTCTTGCTTTTCCCATAGAGCATCAACCTTTCGCTATGATGGTAAACAGCCCCGCAATCACAATGCGGAGTGGGGACGGCGAGGGCAGAAGGCGCCAACCAGAGCCCTCGCTCGTCCTGCCTAATCAAACACTACAAGCCAAACAGCATGCCAATTAAACGCATGATGACGGCAACGATAATGGCATCAGTTGAAGCAAACCAGAGGCCCTCAACACCATACTGCGTGACATTGATAAGCGGATAAGCCAGCGCAACTATGATGCTGAACAGAAAGCCCAGAAGGAATGATGAGACGATCGCTCCGCGCTTACCACCGAGCTTGTCACCAAACACGCCCGCAGCGCCACCCATAAAGAACAGGCCAATAACGCCAGGCAGTACGACAACAGACATTTGAGTGCTAACAAATGTTGCAAGAATGCCGCCTACGAAAGCGCAGAGAAATCCGATCGTGGTTGCCACGGGAGCAGCGCCATAAAAGATGGGAACATCAAGCGCAGGACGTGCACCAGGAACAAGCTTTTCACTGATGCCCTTGAAAGCCGGGATGATCTCCCCGAGGAACATGCGTACACCCTGGAGTAGCACAAGAACGCCTGCAACAAAGGTAAGGCCCTGAACAATGGCATACACGAACATGTTCTGGCCAGCAGCGAGCTCACCAACAACCTCTGGACCGGCGGCAATAGCAACAATAACAAATACGACCACCATAATGATGCCCATAAGGACGCTCATGTCCTTCAGAAAACCGAGGCTCTCAGGAACATGCACGTTTTCCCAAGTGTCTTCTTCCTCATTACGGTTCTTCTTACCGACGAGCCTTCCAATCCAGCCACAAAATACAATGAGTGAACTACCCCAGAAACCAAAGCCAACCGCGTCAGTCTTAAGAATCTTCCTCGTATAGGGCTGTGCAATTGCGGGAAATACGACCATGCTGATGCCCTCAACTACCGAACCAATCGCAATGGCTGTCCAGCCGTTAATCCCCATTATGTCGAGAACAATTGCCATGGTTCCAGCGAAGCTGAACATCATGTGCCCGGTAAGGAAAATGAATTTGAACGGTGTAATACGAGCGAGAATGATGTTAATTGCAAATGAGATCAGCATGATCATGGGCGTCTCGAAGCCGAGTACGGTCTGAACGCCAGCAACAAGAGCATTGTCTTCAGGAACAACACCACTCATGCCAAAAGCAGCATTAAACATTGTGCTGAATGGTGTCAAGGCGCTGCTGATTACTGTTGACCCTGCGCTTAAGACAAGAAAACCAAGCATGGTCTTGAACGTTCCCATGACAATGGTCGAAGGCGAATTCTTCATCGCTACCAAACCAATTAGAGCAACGAGCCCCATAACAATGGCTGGTGTACTGAGAAAGTTGACCAGGAAATCTACCATGATTCCCTCCTTTTATTGTTCAAGGTATGGCAGAATTTGAGCTTCCATTGCTGCCTTATCGAGCATGTTGTCAATGGCAAGTACCGGAACTTCTGCCTCGATCTGCTTTGCAATCTCAGAGGACGCGACAATCAAATCGCAAGGTTTACCCTTATACGATCCAAGGTCGGTTGCCTCGCCCTCAACTTTTTTACCATGCTTGGACGCAATCTCCTGGATGGTCATAAGCATCATCAGACTTGTTCCAAAGCCCATGCCGCATACGGTCAATACTTTCATCTCATTCACCTTCTTTCAAAATCTCAAGAACGTCCTCGTAACTCTGGGCATCATGTAATCGCCTTACCAAATCAGGTATTACAAATATTGACGAGAGTGCTTGCAGCAGTTCTAGGTGCCCTTCATTTGTCGTTCCACCCAAAGCGATTACAACAGAAACCGGATCATTGGTCGGATGTCCGAAGGCAACCGGATTTGCCAGCGTAAGCAGCGATATGCAGGGGTGGGCCACAAATCCGGAAGGCCGTGCGTGCGGCATTGCGAGCCCAGGGGCTATCACCATGTATGGCCCCAACGAATGGTAAGCATCGACCATTGCTTCAACATACGCTTCCTCAGCATTACCTGAGGCAACAAGCAATTCGCCAGCAAGATGTATTGCCTCCTCCGCATCCCTTGCGTTCGCACCCAGGGCAACGGCTTTAGGAGTGAGGAGCTTGTGAATTGGCTGTTTCGCGGAATTCATATTGAGCTCCTTTCAATCCAGATAATCTAGACAACTGAATCAATCCGCTCATACTGAACGAGCCTCTCAAGCGAATGTTTAATGCCTTTGGCATTAAGACTCTCGAGATCTTCGGATTGGAAACATCCTGCCCCCAACCCAACATGGCGAGCTCCAGCATCGAGGTAGCTTTTTATGTTTTGAGCATTGATGCCTCCGACGGCCATGATCGGTATATTGCCCAAAGGAGCCCGAATGTCCTTCAAATACGCTGGAGTCATGCGCGCAGCAGGAAACACTTTGATAATATCTGCGCCACGAACCAGCTGCTCATGAATCTCTGTTGGAGTAAGCCCCGACGGTATCGCCAACACACCATTTTTGTGGGCGAAATCAATAATCTCCTCAGTAAACTGAACGGGCGATAGAAGAAATGAGGCACCTGCAGCAATAGCCCGTTTGGCATCTTCAAGCGATAGGATTGTGCCCGCGCCTATAAGCAATCGGTTTCCAAATTCAGCTCTCAGGCTGCAAATGTCCTCACACGCGCGCTCTCCAACAAGAGAGACTTCCATCGAATGAATGCCCGTTAATGCCATCTGCTCAGCAATTAGACGTAGCTGAGTAAAGGAAAGACCCCGTGCAATAACTGTCACCGTTGGAAAAGAATCGGCTTTCATATTCACGTTAATTCACCTCCTTTGTAATTTCAGAAATGAATATTATTAGATATTCTATCACATAACCTACATATATTAATTTGAACTTAGATTTCTATCGGCAAACGGCATCAAATGAGACAGGATTTCAAATGATGAAAAGAATTAGCTGATAAATGCACTAAATACCAGAAGATTTACTGCAATTAATCTTCGGTAAACGGTAACTAAATTGAAATCGATATACAAATTGTTCCGATTTGGTTGGATAACTCAATTCGGTATGTGTACAGTAACTGTATAAAATTTAATATACCTTTGCATATTTATTTAGAATAACTGACCATCAAGCGATGGGAGCAGCCAGCATAATTTGGCGAACGTAGAGATTCTGCAACTCCTCGAATGAGATGAGCCTCCGTCAAGCAGCACCTTCAAACGCTCTCGCATGGAGCCACCGCTCATACGGGTTACAGCGCTTTGCGCGCATCATTAATCCCGTTCATAAACCATGACTCTCTAGTAAGCAGCAACAAAATCTGACAACCCCGCTTGCCAAGCAAGGTATGCCAAACCGAAAACACGCCATTGAGTTCGGATCGAATAAACTCTTCAATGATTAGTAGCGCCAGATGCCTCTTCATCAGCCTTGAGGCATTCGGCTCAATCCCAATGGGCCATATCACCTCATACGCCTTGATAAAAAGGTGACTGACACCAAATTATCGCTCGCATCCTCGCATCGGCCGCGCAGGTTACTCGTCGTCACTGGCGCCGAGCTGCGCGAGCACGGAGAGCGCAGCGGCGACCACACCCGAGTTGCCCTCGCCCGCATCGAGCCCGCGTCCCACGCCGCTGCCCGCGCCGGCACCCGCGCGGCACGGCACGGAAAGCTTGCGGCTCTTGGGGAAGTTCGTCGCCCCCAGCCGCGAGCGCAGGTCGAACGCCACGTCCTTCGGCACATCGATCCCCTGGAACACGAGGCGCCCGCCCGTGAGCGACACGCTCTCGAGCCCCAGCCGGTCGGCACGGATGCGCAGCCGCGCGCGGTCGAACAGGTTCCGCGCGGCGAGCGGTGCCTCGCCGAAGCGCTCCTCGCACTCCTGCTGTACCTCGTCCACCGCAGAGAGCTCGTCGGCAGCGGCGAGCTTGCGGTACACGAGCACGCGCCGGTCGACCTCGGGGATGTACTCCTCGTCCAGGTAGAAGTCGGCCGGCAGGTTGATCGCCACCCCCGCGGCCTCGACGTCGCCGGACACCTCGCCGCGCGCCTCGGCCACCGCCTGGCCCAGCATCTGCGTGAACAGGTCGAAGCCCACGCTCGAGAGGTTGCCGTGCTGCTCCGCGCCCACGAGCGAACCCGCGCCGCGGATCTCCAGGTCGCGCATGGCGATGCGCATGCCGCTCCCCAGCTCCTGGAACTCCGAGAGCGCGGTCAGGCGCTCCGTCGCCTCCTCGGTGAGCGGCAGCTCGCCCGGGAACATGAAGTACGCGTAGGCCTGCGTGGCGCTGCGACCCACACGGCCTTTGAGCTGGTAGAGCTGGGCGAGGCCCAGCCGCTGCGAGTCCTCGATGATGAGCGTGTTCGTGTGCGGGTTGTCGATGCCGCTCTCGATGATGGTCGTCGCCACGAGCACGTCGATGCGCCCCATGGCGAAGTCGATCATCACGTCCTCGACCTCGCGCGGGCTCATCTGCCCGTGCGCCACCCCCACACGCGCCTCGGGCACGGCCTCGTGCACGCGGTCGACGGCGTCGTCGATCGTCTTCACGCGGTTGCTCACGTAATACACCTGCCCCTTGCGCGAGAGCTCGAGGCGGATGGCCGAGCTCACCACGTCCGGGTCGTACTCTCCCACGTGCACGATGACCGGGCGGCGCCCCGTGGGCGGCGTGGTGATGAGGCTCATGTCGCGCACGCCCGAGATGGCCATCTGCATGGTGCGCGGGATGGGCGTCGCCGAGAGCGTGAGCACGTCGATCTGCTCGCGCAGGTTCTTGAGCTGCTCTTTGTGCTGCACGCCGAAGCGCTGCTCCTCGTCGATGATGACGAGCCCGAGGTTCGCCGGGTTCACGTCCGAGGAGAGGAGCCGGTGCGTGCCCACGAGCACGTCGAGCTTGCCCTCGGCGAAGGCCGCGAGCGCGCGTTTCTGCTGGCCCGGCGTGCGGAAGCGGCTGAGCACCTCCACCTCCACGCCGAAGGGCGCGAAGCGCTCGAAGAACGTCTGGTAGTGCTGCTGCGCCAGGATCGTGGTGGGGCAGAGCACCATCACCTGCCGGCCGCTGTCCACGCATTTGAACGCCGCGCGTAGCGCCACCTCCGTCTTACCGAAGCCCACGTCGCCGCAGAGCAGGCGGTCCATGGGCTTGGCGGATTCCATATCGGCCTTGATGTCAGCGATGGCGTCGAGCTGGTCGTGCGTGGGCTCGTAGGGAAAGCTTTCCTCCATCTCGATCTGCTCCGGGGTGTCCGGCGGGCAAGCGACGCCGGTGATCGACGAGCGCCGCGTGTAGAGGTCGACGAGATCGAAGGCGAGCTTCTTGGCGCTCTTGCGCGCCTTGTTCGTAGCGCGCGCCCAGTCCGCGGTGTTGAGCCGCGTGAGCCGGGGGTTCTGCCCGTCCGGCCCTACGTAGCGCGTGATGCGGTCGACCTGCTCGAGCGGCACGTAGAGCTTGTCGCCGTCGGCATATTCCAAGAGGAAGTAGTCGCGCTCGCGCCCGGCGACCTCCTGGCGCACGATGGCGGTGAAGTGCGCGATGCCGTGCGTGGCGTGCACCACGTAATCGCCCGGCTTGAAGGGGAACGTGACCTCGGTCATGTCCACGCGGCGGCGCGTCTTACGTCCGCGGCGCGCGTCCATGCGCGCGTTGAGGTCGGCGAGCGAGAGCACGGCGAGGTGCGCCTCCGGCACCACAACGCCCGCCGGCAGCGGCAGGTCGACGAAGGTGACCCGTCCGCGTGTGATGGTGGGCACGGTCGGTGCGGCAGGTTCGCCCGAGTCATTGGGGACGGGTTCATTTGACTCACGACGCGAGCGCAGGAAGGAATCGCCGCGCCCGCCGGCATCTTCCGAGCGCGCTGAGTCAATTGAACCCGTCCCCAATGACTCAGCCCCCAAGGTTCTCGCATTGAGCGGGTCGGCATCGCGCTTGAGCAGCGTCACGTGCACGCCCTCGCCCACCGCGCCCGCGTTCTCGGGCGCCGTCTGCAGCGATTCCTCGAACGGGATGGACTCGTCGCCGAGCGAGAGCTCGAGCGAATCGCGCGCGCCGCGGTCGGGCACGGCGAACACGCAGGCGAACCGGTTCGAGACGAGCTCACGCACGCGCGAGATGAAGCGCGTGTCCGACCCCGCGATCGCGGGCTGCTCGATCTTGAGCTCCGCCGTCACCGCGCCGCCCGCGCGGATGATCGACACGAGGTTCAGCCGCTGCTGCTTGCCGAAGTCGAGCTGTTGCGGCCGCAGGTAGAGCCCATCGAGGTGCGCCACGCCCGCCTCGCCGGCACGGCGCTCGATGTCCTCATAGGCGCGCGTGCAGTCGTCGAAGAGCGAGCGCGGCTCCGACAGCACCACGAGCGCCTCGGGCGCCAGGTGCGCCAGCGGGCTCTCGGTGCGCTCGTACATGAACGGCAGGTACCGGTCGAGCTCCGGCGTCACCACGCGGGCGTCCGCGAGCTCCAGCTGCGCGGCGAGCTCCGGGTCGCTCTGCGCGGGCTGGTAGAAGGCCACATGCAGGCGATGCACGGCGTCGTCGGTGAGCGCGAGCTCGCGGCAGGGGAAAATCTGGACGCGCTCGTCGTCGCCGATGGTCTGGCCCGTGGAGGTCACCATGCGGCGGATGCGGTCGATCTCGTCGCCGAAGAACTCGATGCGCACGGGCGCGGTGCCCTGTGCGGGATAGATGTCGATGGTATCCCCGTGCACGCGGAACAGCCCGGGCGCATCCGCCTCGTCGGCGCGCGTGTATCCCATGCCCACCAGGGTCTTCGGCACGTCCTCGAACGGGCGCTCCTCGCCCACCGAAAACGTCACGCTCGCCCAATAGCGGCTCTCCGCCGGCGGGACGCAGCGCAGCAGCGAGCGCGCCGAGGCGACCATGATGCACGCCTCGCCCTGCGCCAGGCGCTCGAGGGCGGCGCACCGCGCGGCCACCACCGCGTCGTCGGGCTGCTTGTCGAGCCAAGGGTAGTCCGTGCGCTCCGGGAAGCGCGCGACGTGCTCCGGCCCCAGGTACGCTGACAGCCCCCGCGCCGCCCGCTCGGCCGCGTCCTCGCCCGAGACGAGGTACACCATGGGCCGCGGGTGCCGAGCGAACTGCGCTGCGAGCACAAGCACGCGGCCGGACTGCGACACGGCGAGCGTGGCGTCCTTGCCCGCGGCGAGCGCCTCCTCGATGGCCTGCGGCCCTTCGGCGGTATACAGCTGTGCAGCGATACGATGAATGAGCATGGAGCATCCCGAATCTGACAAACCGGGCGGTCTCGGCCGCGCATGCGGCGCGCCCGCCCTTCGATGATTTCACCGATGCATTGTACCGCAGCCCAGATGACGCACCGTCTCGCGCGGCGCTGCACACGACACTGTGCGCGGCGCCATGGGCGCCCGGGCGGCTCCCAGGGGCGCTGGCCTCACCCGGGCTCCGGGGGCGCTGGCCTCACCCGGGGAGCCCCACCCCACCCCTCAAGCTGATCAAAGGAGCCAAAATGGGGACGTTTTGCGCGGAAAACTTGCACGGTTTTGGCCCCTAACCAACCGCCTGCGCCGCCGATGCACGGGTTTGGCCCCTCACCAATCGGCTGCGCCGCCGACGCACGGTTTTGGCCCCGTACCGCGCCGCGGCCTGCCCACCCCCGCAGCCACCGCGTCAAAGCCCGCCTGCGCCCCGCAGCCACCGCGTCAAAGCCCGCGGCCCGCCCACCTCCGCAGCCACCGCGTCCTCGTCGTACTCGCCGCCCGCCCACGTCCCGCAGCCGTGTCCTCGGTATAATGAGCGTGCCCGTTCGAGAGAAAGAGGCGCCCATGCCACGTGAAACCAATGCCGCCAAGCGCGAACGCGCCATCGAGGTGTGCCGTCGCCTCAACGAGCGCTACGGCCCGGTCGAGTGCTTCCTCGACCACGCCAACCCCTTCCGTCTCGTCATCTCCGTCCTCCTTTCCGCGCAGACCACCGATGCGCAGGTCAACAAGGTCACGCCCGAGCTCTTCCGCCGCTGGCCCACGCCCGAGGCCATGGCGAGCGCCACGCCTGCCGAGGTCGCCGAGGTCATCAAGTCGCTCGGTTTCTACAAGACGAAGGCGAAGCACGCCGTGGAATGCGCACAGATGATCGTCGCGGACTACGGCGGCAAGGTGCCGGCGGACATGAAGGAGCTCGTCAAGCTCCCCGGCGTGGGTCGCAAGACGGCGAACATCGTGCTCAACGTCGGGTTCGGCATCGTCGAGGGCATCGCCGTCGACACCCACGTGAACCGCATCGCCCATCGCCTGGGGCTCTCCCCTAAGACGCATGCGAAGGAGCCCCTCAAGACCGAGCAGGACCTCCTGAAGATCTTGCCGAAAGAGTATTGGAACGACGTGAACCACCAGTGGATCATGCTCGGCCGCGAGATCTGCGATGCGCGCAAGCCCCGCTGCGGTGAGTGCCCGCTCGCGGACATCTGTCCCAGCGCGAAGATGGGCTGAGCTATCCCAGTTGCGCGAAGAAGTTCGTAACGTGCCCCGCCATCTCGCCCAGCAGCTCCGCCACCTCCTCCGGGGTGGCTCCGTTCAGGATGCACGTGCAGACGTAGGAGCCCACGAACACCACAGCGAGCAGCAGCGGGATGCCGATGATGAGACCCACGACACGCAGCACCGCGAGCCGTTTTCGACGGCGCGTTCGCCGCTTGTCGAACGCGAGCTCCTCCCGATACGCCTCCTGCGCGACGGAGTACGGCTCGTTACCCGCATACCCAGCGCCATGGGGAGCGGCCGCCTGGAATCCCTGCGCGCGTCCGGCGGCAGCCGCGGCATCCTCCCAGGATCCAGCCTGGCCGCTACGTCTGGCCACCGCAACCGATGCCGCCCCGCCGCCCGGCGGCGCCGCGCCAACGTCGACTACCCCCGGCGCCGCGGCAGCAACATCGGGCACCCCCTGCAGCGCGTCACGCCTATCGCTCTGCACCCGTAGCTCGCGTTCCCTGCGCTCGGAAACCTGCCGAGGCGTCTCGATGAACAGATCCATGCCGGCCCTCCACTCCCCGCGCCCTGCGTATGAGCATCAGTGTGGCAGCGAGGGCAGCCGGGACCAAACGATTGCAAGATATTTTCGATAAAGGGCTCCAGGGCGCACGGAACCGCCCGCGAGCGGTCGTTCGCACCCGGCGCGGCGCGAAAATGCGACGTTTCGAAACATTCGGCGGCGTGCAGCACTCGCCCCGGCGTGCAACACCCGCCCCGGCGTGCAACACCCGCCCGGCACCGAGCACGCCCGGCAGCAAGCCCCCGCACGCCGTCAGAACAAAAAGGAGCCGAGCCCCAAGAGGCCCGGCTCCATATGGTGCGTTTCACACGTACCGAAAGGTTCGGCTCAACCTAGTAGTTAACGACCTGCTCCTCGAAGTAGCTCTGCGGATGGTTGCAGACGGGGCACATCTGCGGAGCGGTGGGGCCGACATGCAGGTGGCCGCAGTTGAGGCACTTCCACACCTTCACGCCCTCGCGCGTGAAGACCTCGCCCTTCTCGACGCGCTCGGCGAGCTTGAGATAGCGCTCCTCATGCGCCTTCTCGACCGCGCCGACGCCCTTGAACTTCGCGGCGATCTCCTTGAAGCCCTCCTCCTCGGCGGTCTTCGCGAACTCCGCGTACATGGTCGTCCACTCGTAGTTCTCGCCGGCGGCCGCGTCCTTCAGGTTGTCGAGGGTACCGGGGATCTCGCCACCATGAAGATACTTGAACCAGAGCTTGGCGTGCTCGGACTCGTTCAGCGCGGTCTCCATGAAGATGTTGGAGATCTGCACGTAGCCGTCCTTCTTGGCCTTGGAGGAGTAATAGCGGTACTTGGTGTGCGCCTGCGACTCGCCGGCAAACGCGGTCTCAAGGTTCTTCTTAGTTTGAGAGGTCTCGAAATCCATGGTCGCGTCCCTTTCTCTTCTGTGCGAACGACACGGTACCCAGCAGCATAGAGCCAGGTGTATCGATTATACCCGGGTGCGTGCTTCACAATCATCCTTATTGAGAATTATTTTCAATAAGGAGCAAACAAAGCAGCGGCGGGAGAACCCCCGAACGGGCATCCACCCTGCTGAAAGCCCCTCCATCAAGCGCCGTGCCGCAGTCCCTCAGCCGCGCCGCCTCACCGGATCGCCCAGCACGCCTCGTCGCCCTCGGCGGCATCAAGGCGCGCACAAAAGCCCTCGCGCTCAAGATCTTCCAGGATGCCCTCCACGAACCCGAGCTCCACGGGAGGCCTGCCGGCGGCGCGCTCGGCCTCATCGAGCGCCGCATGCACGGCGGTGCTCGTCAGCGCGCCCTCGCCGCGCTCGCCCGCCCCGAGCAGGATGCGCACGATCTGCGCCCGCTTCTGCCGGCGCGACCCCTCGAAACGCGACTGCTTGGTGTAGCCGGCCGAGCGGCGCGACGGGTTGGGGATCTCCTTCTTGAGCTGCGCGCCGTAATCGAGGAGCGCATAGTACCAGGCACGCGGCGTGTCGTGCTCGTCGATGGGGGCCGCGTACGGCAGCGCCTCATCCTCCTCGGCCTCCACGCGCGCAGCCGCACCGGTGGGAGCGCACGGGCACGCGGCGCGCACGAGCGGCACGAGCTCGCGATCCGGCACGGCCGGGACATCGGGGAAGAAGTGGTGCAGAAAGACGGTGCGCACGTTCGTCTCGAGGTAGACGCCGGGCAGATCGAAGGCGAACGCGCGGATCCCCTGCGCGGTGGCGGGGCCGATGCCGGGCAGCGCCACAAGCGAGCGCGTGTCGTGCGGGAAGGCGCCGCCGTGCCGCTCCACGATCTCGCGCGCGGCCGCCTGGAGCGCCAGCGCTCGACGGTTGTAACCCATGCCCTGCCAAGCAGCCAGAACGTCCGCGGTGGACGCGGCGGCGAGCGCCTCGACGCTCGGGAAGCGGTCGAGCCACTCCGGCATGCGCGCCTCGACGCGCACGACCTGTGTCTGCTGCAGCATGACCTCGGAAAGCCAGACGATGTACGGGTCGCGCGTGCGCCGCCAGGGCAGGTCGCGATACAGGCGCTCGCCCTCCGCGCGCACGAACGCGCGGAACCCCTCCATGCCCGTCGACGCAGCGGGCGTCATGCTGGAAGCCCCCGAAGCGGGAGAGGCGGCCGCCGGCCCCGGAGTCGCCCCCTGCGCCGTCACGCGCACCTCGGCCCCCGAAGCGCCGAGCAGTCCGCATACTCCGCGAACGCGGCGCGGTCGGTGAAGCGTGCATCCACCGCGGGGAAGCGGCGGCGCGAGACGGCATCCGCGAGCGATACCGAACTCAGGTAGTCGCGGACGAGCGCCTCGGTTCCCACCCACAGGGGATGGAAGCAACACGAACCCATGCGCCCGCACTCGCCGTTCGGCGCGGTGCAATCGTTGATGCACAGCGGCCCCTGAACGGCCACGATCACGTCGTAGACCGAGATCTCCTCGGGATCGACCTTGAGCCGCATACCGCCCCGCACGCCGCGCACGCTCTCGATGATGCCCGCATGGGAGAGCCCGTGCTGGATGGAGCGGGCGAACGAATAAGGCACGCCCACGCGCTCGGCCGCGATGCGCACCGAGAGCAGCTCATCGCCCTCCTCCACGAGCATCGAGAGAATGCGCAGGGCGTAGTCTGTCTTGCGGGAGATGTCCATGGGTCCACCTTGTTGCCAATTGTCCGGCCAAATCGTTCCCCCTATGCTACGCATGTTCCTGCCCGGGCGCACACGAAATCACGTAAACCCAGTAGCATTTCACAAGCAGGGGCAGCAGAAGGGAACCTGCGGGGGGTGCAAAGGATTTTCAGGCGAGAACCCGGCATGTTGGAAACCCCATACAAAGCAAAACAGCCCACCCGCAAAGCGGATGGACTGTTGCGTAGCAATGGCGGGAAGTACGGGGCTCGAACCCGCGACCTCCGACGTGACAGGCCGGCGCTCTAACCAAACTGAGCTAACTCCCCTCAGCAAATGCTGCGGTAGCTAGTGTACCAAGACCGAACGGAGCGCGCAAGAACAATTTTCAAAAAAGATGCTCTCTGCCGTTTCCGTCCAAACATGATAAAAACCAGCCTGTCTGGATTTTATCAGTCTGAATGTATCATCGCTCCAGGTCGAGGATCTCCGCCGAGAGCACGCGCCCCTCGTCGACCATCAGCCGCGCCATCGTCGCGCCGCGTGCCCCGCGCGGGAACGTGGGCGAGCCCGGGTTCACCACGAGGCAGCCCGCCTCCTCGGTGATCTGCGCGCGATGCGTGTGCCCGCACACGGCCACATCGGCCTCGTCGAGCAGCAGGTCGGAGTGATAGTGCGCCACCACAAAGCGCAGCCCCTCGTAGGTGAAGCGCAGGATGCGCCCCACGTCGCGCCCGTAATCGCGGTAATAGTCGTTGTTGCCCAGCACCGCCCGCACCGGCGCGATGGTCTTCAGGTGCTCGTAATCCGTCTCCGAGGTGATGTCTCCGGCATGGATGATGAGGTCCGCCCCCTCGAGCTGCGCGAGCAGCGCGTCCGAGAGCCAGCCGTGCGTATCGGAGATGATGTCTACGCGCTTCGCCATGGTGACCCCTAGAGGCTCAGGGCTTTCTTGAGCGGCACGACGCGGCGGCGCGAGACCGGCACGCGGTCCTCCATGCCGGCGATGCCCAGCTGGATAGCGCCGGAGGGGATGGTCTCGACGTCCTCCACGCACGCCAGGTTCACGATGTAGCGGCGATGCACGCGGAAGAAGCCGAAGTCGCAGAGCTTCGCCTCAAACTGCGCGAGCGACGTGGTGGAGAGGAAGCGGTCGTCATCGGTGAAGATGCAGGAGTAGTCGTCCTTCGCCATGATGTAGCGGATCTGGTCCACGGGGATGAGCACCTTGCGGCCGCCCTTCTCCACGGGGATGCGCTCGATGGCCACCTTGCTCTCGGCCTGCGGCTTCGTGCGCGCGAGCACCTTCTCGATGGCACGGTCGAGCCGCGCCTCCTCCACAGGCTTGAGCAGGTAGTCGACGGCGTCCACGTCGAACGCCTCGACGGCGTGGTCGCTGTAGGCCGTCACGAACACGATGGCGGGCGGATTCTTGAGCTTGTGGAGCGCCTCGGCGAGCTGGAGGCCGGACGCGCCCGGCATCGAGATGTCGAGGAACACCACGTCCACGCGGTTCTCCATGAGCATCTCGATGGCGACCCGCACGCTCGACGCCTCGGAGATCGACGAGATCTTACCCGTCTGCTCGAGCAAGAATCGCAATTCAGATCGGGCAGGCGCCTCGTCATCAACGATCATCGCACGTAGCATACCTTGTGTTCCCTTCGTCCCTACACAGAATCGATCAGCCGAAGCGGCCGCGCAAGAGCAATCACCGCCCCACGGCGGCGCGCCGCACCGGAACGCCCCATGGAGCCACTGCGTCTATTCTAACCGTCAACGAAGATACTTCCCAATAAATCTAGATGCAAGGTTATGGTCGTGCCCTTCCCCGGAGCTGATTCCACGTGCGCGAACGACCGCGGCCCGTAGAAGCGCTTGATGCGCTCCGAGATGTTGTGCATGGCCACCCCGGCGCCGCCGCCCTGGGGCGCGGAGACCCCCGCGAGCGCCGTCTCGCTGAAGAGGCGCGCCGCCGTGGCCTTGTCCATGCCCACGCCGTCGTCCGACACCTCGATGGCGAGCGCGTTCTCGTCCGCCGCGCGCACCGAGACCCGGATGTGCAACGTGCCCTCGTCGCGCATCGCGTGGCGCACCGCGTTCTCGACGAGCGGCTGGATGATGAACGCCGGCACGGGCGCGTCCTGCACGTCCTCGTCCACGGTGAACTCCGCGTCGATGCGGTCGTCCCCGAAGCGCGCCTGCTCGAAGGTGAGGTAGCGCTTCGTCTGCTGAACCTCGCGCATCACGGGGATGAGCGAGCCGGAGTTGTCGAGCGTGGAGCGGTAGAACGACGAGAACTCGCGCAAAAGCTCGCGGGCGCGCGCCGGGTCGGTCCGGGTGAAGGAGGCGATGGTGTTCAGCGTGTTGAACAGGAAGTGCGGGTTGATCTGCGCCTGCAGCGCGCGCACCTCGGCGCGGGCCGTGAGCTCCTCCTGCAGCTCGAGCTCGTGGATGGCGAGCTGCGTGGAGATGAGCTCGGAGAAGCCCGCCACGAGCGCGTACTGCGTGCGGTTCACCTCGTGCGTGTTCGTGAAGTAGAACTTGAGCGCGCCCACGGTGCGGTCGCGCACCTTGAGCGGCGCGATGATGCCCGCGGGGATCTCGCGCTTGAACCCGCGCTCGCCCTTGACCGCGATGGCTTGCGTGAACGACTGCACGATGCCGTGCTCGATCACGTAGCGCGTCGCGGGCGTGTGGATGAGCGAGCCGGGCGGGAAGTCGTCGTACATATCGCCCACGCACGCGAGCACGTGGGTCTCATCCGTCACGGCGATGGTGCTCGCGTGCGTCTCGGGCATGAGGTGGCGGCAGATGGCCTCGGCGCTCTCCGGGGTGAGGCCGCCCTTGATGTCCTCGAGCATATCCGAGGCGAGCGAGAGCGTCTCCTCGGTGTACTGCGAGCGCAGCCGGTCGGGGTTGAACAGGCGGAACACCGCGATGGCGAGGGACACCGCGAGCAGCGTGCAGGCGACCGCGAGCGGCGTGGGGTTCGCGTTGCTCGCCAGGCTGACGAGCAGGACGCCGGCGACGATGACACCACCGGAAACGATGACCCCCCACAGGGTGGAAAGGCGGTCGGTGCGGGTCGTGAGCGGGGAGCGCGAGCTCATCGAGCCTCCTTGAGCAATCTCGAAAGGCGCCCATCGCGCCAGAGTCCATCCATCACCGTGGGCCAGAAGCTCTGGAACCGCAGGTACCGGTCGCGGTGCTCGTCGGCGTAGCGCTGGGCGCGGGAGCGTCCGTGGCGCCAGATGTTCCAGTACGCGCGATGCTCGTGCGTAAAGAGGGCGCGGGCGAGCGCGGTCTTGCCCACGCGGCCGTCGAGCTCGCTCGAGATCCACGGGCCGGGATAGGGCATGAGCGAGGCGGCGGTCACCGAGACGAGGTCGTTGCGGCGGTTCGCGAACATGAGCTTCGCCCGCTCATAATACCAGCGGTACACATCCTGCATGAAGCGCGGCGCGCGCTGCGCGGACGGCGGCGGGAGGTGCCGCACCGCCCAGGCGTTGTCGAACCAGACGTCGAGCCCGTGCAGGCGGAGGTTGAACAGGTAGTCGAGGTCCTCGCCGCGCGTGATGAACGGGTCGAACGACACGCGCATGTAGGCGCGGGCGTGCACGGCGAAGCAGCCGCCGCACAGGTAATTCGACCGCGAGATGCGCGAGCCGGTGAGGTGCGGGCGCATCCACGCGTTGAACTCGGCGCGCTTCGTCCACCACCGCGTGGTGATGCCCGGCTTGGCGTCGCTCGCGAGCGCGGAGCCCTTCGCGTCGAAGAAGTAGCCGCTCTTGGCCAGGATCGGGAGCCCCTGGCGGTTCTGCTGGCCGAGCGCGTAGCGCGCCCGCGCCATGTAGTCGCTGCCCAGCACGACCTCGTCGTCGTCGAGGAAGATCACCTCGTCCGCGCCCATGACGGCCGCCACCACGAGCCCCATGTTGCGGATGGCGCCGTACCCGCGCAGCGACACGCACTCGCCCACGTTGCCCGGGGCGAGCTCCTCCACGCGCTCCATGATGCGCGCAGCCTGCGTGTTCGTGACGACCGTGATGTCGAGCGCCGCGTGCGCCGCGGCGATCATGCGGACGCGGCGCTCGACCTCGACGGTGGCGGAGATGGGGCACACGACGAGCAGGACGATGGGCGCGACATCGCGCACCTGCTCGAGCGATGCGAGGCAGCGGTCGAGTTCGGGCTTGGGCGCCGTGAGCGGCGTGGAGTGGTCGTAGGCGCCGGGCGCATGCGGCTCGGCATATTCATCTGCCCAATACGTAGGAATCACGATGACCGATCCCACGCCAATCACGCCCCTCGTTCGCGATCATCCACTCGCTGCCCGCCCCGTCGCACGGACGATGCGGCAGCGCCGCCCGCGCGCGATCGCGGCGTGGGCTAGCGCGCGGCCTCGCGTTCGCGCTTGAAGGGCGACGAGCCCTTGAAGTACGGCGTGCGGGCAAGCGACTTGCTCAACGGATATCCCAGTACATACATGATAACCGCTTCGCCGATACCCGTCGTCACGACCCCGAAGAGATACATG
This sequence comes from [Collinsella] massiliensis, assembly GCF_002161605.1. Classification (NCBI taxonomy): domain Bacteria; kingdom Bacillati; phylum Actinomycetota; class Coriobacteriia; order Coriobacteriales; family Coriobacteriaceae; genus Enorma; species [Collinsella] massiliensis. Next base: position 29,306 of record NZ_NFIE01000011.1, read on the forward strand.
AGCGGCCATGCCCCGTCGAGCGAGATCGAGGTGAAGGGGATGGTGTAAAAGCCCGTCGCCGTGAGCAGGATGGGCAGGTACGCCGGGACGATGAGCGCGTTGGCCACCACCGGCCCCGCGAGCGCGACGAGCGGGTGGCGGCGCATCTCCCAGGTGAACGCCGCGCCCAGGCACGTAGCGAGCGAGCCGAACACCACGTCGAGCAGGCCGAGCGCGCCCGTGCCCGAGAGGACGATGTTTGCGATGTTGGCGATCGCGCAGCCGAGCGTGAGGCCCGGGATGGCCGCCGGCGTGAACAGGGCGATCGCGCAGAGCGCCTCGGAGACGCGGAACTGGATGGGGCCCCATGCGAGGCTCCCCAGGAAGAGGATGGCGATGAGCGTGCACGCCGCGTACACCGCGGCGATGACGCCCACCTGGGCGATTTCATTCGATTTCATGAGCATACACCTTCTTGTTTGGAGGGCTTTACTTCATGCCCATCCGCCCTCCCGAAGGCGATGAAAAACGGCGGGGCACCCGAGGGCACCCCGCCGCACATGGCACGCAAGCCGTCGCGCCCGGCCTCCTATGCCATGCCCTTGATGCGGGAAAGCCTGATGAGCATAACAAGGCCCACGATGAGCAGGATCCCGATGGAAAGCACTCCTAAAGAAGCATCCCCCGTGAGCGATGTCACGACAGATACTAGCAGAGTTCCCATGACGGAGGCGTAGCGGCCGAAGATGTCGAAGAAGCCGTAGTACTCGTTCGCGCGCTCCTTGGGGATGAGCTTGCCGAAGTAGCTGCGGCTGAGCGCCTGGATGCCGCCCTGGAACAGCCCCACCGCCACGGCGAGGATCCAGAACTCCACCTCCGTCTTGAGGTAGAACGCGGCGAAGAGCACGATGCACACGTAGGCCACCACCGCGATGATGATCATGCGGAGCGTCCCGTACTTGCCGGCGAGCCGGCCGTACGCGATGGCCGAGGGGAAGGCCACGAACTGCGTGACGAGCAGCGCCAGGATGAGCGCGGTGGAATCGAGCCCGAGCGAGGTGCCGTAGGTCGTCGCCATGGAGATGACCGTGTGCACGCCGTCGATGTAGAAGAAGAAGGCAACCATGTAGAGGAGGATGGCCTTGTCGTGCGCGATGCGGCGCATGGTGTCGCCGAGGCCGCGGATGGTCTTGGCGATCTCGCCGCCCATGGTCTCGCCGGGCGCGAGCGCCTTGGCGTAGCGCTGCTTGTAGGCGCGCACGAGCGGCACCGTGAACGCGAGCCACCAGACGCCGATGATGACGAACGAGACGCGCACGCATAGCAGCATGTCGAGGCCGAGCGCCGCGGGGCCGCCCAGGATGAGCGCGATGCACACGATGAACGGGACGCACGAGCCGATGTAACCCCAGGCGTAGCCCGAGCTCGAGACGGTGTCCATGCGCTCGTCGGTGGTGACATCGGGCAGCATGGCGTCGTAGAACGTCATGGACGAGTTGAGGCCGATGGTGCAGACGACGTAAACCACGAGGAAGGGCATCGCCCCCATGGGGATGGCCTGCGCGAAGCACAGCACGAGCCCCGTGAGGAAGAAGCCCAGGAAGAACTTGATCTTGTTGCCGGCGAAGTCGGCGAGCGAGCCCAGGATGGGCATGAGCAGGGCCACCACGAGCGACGCCACCGTCTGCGCATTCGCCCACGCCGTGACGAGCTCGGCCGAATCCGCCGCCGTGTTGATGGCGTTGAAGTAGATGGGCACGACCGAGGTGTTGAACAGCACGAGCGCGGAATTGCCCACGTCGTACATGACCCAGTCGCGCTCCTGCTTGGTGTACTTCATCCCGAACCCTCTTCCTGCCGGCGCCCGGGCGGGCGCGATGCGCATACCCTTCAATGGTACGGCAGAACGGCCGGCATGGGGGTCATGGTTTCGTAAAGACGCGGGCGCGGGGAGGCGCAGGGACGCTAGTTCTCGCGGAAGCGGTCATCGCCCCAGCCGCTCTCGCTCACGCGGCCGATGTCCTCGCCGTCCTTCGAGACGATCTTATCGCTGCCGAACGCCGCGTCGCGCACCCGGTACTCGTCGTTGCCCACGCGCACGCGGGTGCTGCCGTCCCAGTTCGTCGTCACCTCGCCAATCTTGCCGCCATGCCGGTCGCGCACCGCCGTGCCGAAGATGCCCTCATCCGCGACGCTGGCGAGCCGCCGCCCATAGCGGTCGTTGACGGTCTGCACCTTCGACCCCGAGCCGCCGAAGCCGCCACCCGCGAACGCGCCGCCACCGCCGCCTCCGGAGCCTCCACCGTAGCCGCCGCCACCGCTGCTGCCGCCACCGCCGCCGGCGAGCGCGGAGAGGACGAAGATCAGGAGGGCCAGACCGAGGCACGCCACCACGACGATGAACACCGTCCTGGCGACGACCTGCGCGAGGAACGTCCACAGGGTGGGGCTCGTGAACCCGCTCGTCACCTGGCTCATCACGAGCCCCAGCGCGTCATAGCGGCCCTGCGCCAGCACGATGCCGTAGATCACCAGCCCCGCGAGCCCCACCTCGCTCGCATACAGGACGAGCTTCGCCAGGCCGTTCAGGCAGCCGTGCCGCTCGCGCGTCGCATCGTTCCAGCGCTCCTCCACTGCCAACAGCGCCTGGATCACGATGAAGGCGATGACCGCCATGGGAAGGGCGGTGTCGGTCCCGAACACGGATACCATCAGCGGGCCGATAAGCCCGAGGCCCGGCCCCATAGCCGGGTTGACGAGCGACAAGAACACCGCGACCACTGCAAAGACCAGCACGACCCAGCCCGCGCCGGCCACGACGACCGAAACGCGCCTCAGCAGGTAGGTGCGCAGGGAGGGCACCTTCGCGTTTTCCTCCGACGCAGCCCCCGTCGAGGCGGGCGCGTTCGCCCGCTCTTGCTTGAGCCGCTGTTTCTCGGCCTCGGAGCTGACGTCGCGCCACAGGCGGAACCGGCGCCACGCGGTGTTCACCACGAGCGCGATCGCCAGCACCCACCAGGCGTCGGCTGCGGCGAGCTGCCCCAGGGCGGCGGCGAGCTCGGCTGCCCATGGGCCTTCCAACGCTACGTAGAACACCACATCGCCGCCGTACAGCCCGCTCATCGCAAGCGCCAGCAGAAGCGGCGAGAACTTGCACGCCGCCACCACCAGTCCTAGAACGGCGATGATGTGCAGCACGATGGAGCAGGCGCGCGCCGCGGCGTCGATCCACCACAGGGTCTCGGTGGCCTCGAAGCCGGCCGCCCAGCGCTTGTAGAAGCAGGAGGCCAACCGCACCGCGGTGAGCAGGGCCACCGCGGGCAGCATCCCCGACTCCCAGAACATCCCCCATGCCGAGGCGATGATGGTCAAGAGCGACCCGACGTCGCCCGTCGGGGACAGGAGGTTCGCCCCGGACACGCTGACGGCGACGATGCAGGCGACGAACAGCAGCGCGAGCGCGAGCGCCGCGCGGCATACGGTGACGATGGGGGCGCTGCGGTCGTTGTCCGCGTTCGATTTCCGCCATATCGCGAAGTACCAGTGGACGAGCCACCATGCGGCGAAGCACGCCAGGGACACGGCGATGCCCATCTTCTGAAGCCAGGCCAGGCTGCCCATCTCGTACCGTGACGAATACAGGAGGAACGCGATGAGGGCCGCGGGAACGCCTACGCGCAGCAGGATGGACTTCGCCCACTCGCCCGCCGTGAAGGACAAATGGTAGAACGGTTGCTTCTCGGAGGTAGCACCCGGACGCCGCACCAGCCCGAACGGGCCTTCCGCACGGAACGCGGTGCCGCTGCTCGGGCCTCGCCATACGCGGGCCGTCTTCGAATCTGATCGTCCCGACTTGCCGCCGCCCGCGCCGAACGCCATGCGATCACCCTCTGCCCATACAAGCTCGTTGGGTGCATCTTACACCTGGCGCACCGAGCGAACGCGTTTTGTAACACACGGCGTGCAAGCGGGCGGGCGAGCAGGCGCGAAGCCGAGCGAGGGGATGGGCACCGCGTGCGCGGACGGCGCGCGAGGGCCATCCGCACTCGTCAGCTCTCGGATGTACGTGACGCCTTGGCGCCGGACGGCTAATCGTCCTGGTCGAGCTCCTCGGCCTCGCCGAGCGGGCGGCCGGAGTAGTTCAGATGGTGCGTGGCCTGCTCGAGCGGGTCGCCGGCGATCAGGCACGCGATGTCCCGCTCGTACTCGTCGAGCGCGCGGTCGAACACCTCCGGGAAGCTCTCGTGGCTCTCGACGTCCGTGAAGGGGTTCTTCCAGGCGAGATGCCCCATGTTGCCCGCGCGCAGCGGCGGCTCCGCGGTCACGCGGTGCGCGAGCGCGGCCAGGATGGAGTTGCCGCGCACGGCGCCCTCCAGCGCGCCCAGCAGCTGGCAGGCGGGCGAATCCGCCGGCTCGATCACGCGGTAGGCGAGCTGCATGTCCGCGACGGCGCCACCGTACTCCTGGGCGCCGATCTCGATGCCGTACACGCTCGAGGCGACGTAGCTCATGAGCGCGCCCGCGACCTTGTCGACGCGCGCCGACGTGGCGAGCTCGCGCTCCGGCGGGCAGTCCTCCACCGTGGCCCCGTGGCGCTTGAGCTGCAGCATGAGCACGTCGATGTCGGACTCGATGATAGCGTGCACCTGGCTCGCGGCGGGCTCGAGGCTCGGGTCAACCTCCTGCGCGCCCCACTGCTGGGCGTAGACGAACGGATGCGCCGCGCGGTCGAGCGCGTAGTGCGAGAACAGGCCGAGCACGAACGCCCGCCCCACATGCGCGTCGCGCGGGTACAGGTGCTCGACGCCGGTGCTCAGCGCCTCGAACTGCCGGGAGATGCGGCAGCGGTGCAGCGAGCGCGCCAGGCTCATGCATGATGCCATGCGCGGCGTGCGCACGCGAAAGAAGTAGGGGTCGGGGCCTTGGTTCGCGATGAGGAACGCCGTGCGCTCCTCGTCGGTGCCGATGATGCCTGCGGGAAGGCAGTCGATGCTTTCCTCGCCGAATAGATGATGCGTGATCAGAGCGGGCATGATGCTCCCTTCGCGTCGCGTGTGCCGGGTTCATTATGCCCTTACCGTCACCCCGCGAATCATCCGCCGCGAAACGAGCGCGGCGACGCGCATCGGCACCAGGGAAATGCGGTAGGATTATACCAATATGCTACATGCCGGTGAAGGGATCCGCCGTGGCTCGGGAGTGGGGCACATCGCAGGACGTTGCTCGGGGTAGGCGTTATGTCAACCCTCCCACAGGACGCGGTAGCTACACCGGCGCCGGGCAGCCCGTGCCGCGCTCCGCACGGCTCGCCTCGATTCATGCGCAACCCGGACAGGAGGCGCCAAGACAGGAGCCACCACCCCAGTCCCGGCGGCGCGAGCAGGCGCCGCGAACCGAGGCCTCCCGGCCGCATCCGAGGAGGCGGACGAGCGCGCCGACTGGGACAGCAGGGCCGACGGGCCGTGCGCCGGCAGACCGCGGGCGGCAAGCGGCGAACGGGCGGCCAGCCAGCGTCGGACGAGACGGCCACGCGGGACGGGGCGCCGCGGGAACCCGCCCGGCCAAGCCCCGGCGCGCGGCCGATGCAGCGCTGCGCATCGCGGGCGCGGTCGTCGCCGTCGTGCTCGCCATCGCCTCGGCCATCGGCGGCCTCTTCGGCCGGCTCTTCGGCGGATGGCGGAACGACGCCGTCTTCTCCCGCTCCGGGCACCGGGGGCACAGGCGCGGGACGGGCTATGCACTGCGGTCGGGTTATGGCACGGGCAGGCGCGTGCACGGCTATGGGCGGCAACCCGCGGTGCGCCCCGCCGTGGTGCTCAGGACCGCCGCGGTTGGAGCCGTCGTGCTCACCCTGCTCTCAAGCATCTTCTTCGTTGACGGCATCGGCGTAGGAACTGCGGCGGAAGCGTCGCTGCTCAACATGCCCGTCAAAGCCGCCGGCCAGGTTCCCGTCTCCACCCCGCGCGAGGAATGGGACGCAGGCAGCCTACCGTACCTGTACCAGACCGATCCGGCGTGGTCGTCCAAACCCTACGCAGGAGGAACCGTCGCCCGCAACGGCTGCGGCCCCACCTGCCTCACCATGATCTACGTCTACCTCACCGGAAACACCGACATGACCCCGGCAGACATGTGCGCCCTCGCCGACGCGCACGGCTTCGCGCCCACAGGCGCCACCGAGCACGCGTTCATGACCGACGGCGCAGCGCTCCTGGGCATCACGGGAACCGCCGTCAACCCGCAGCAGACCTCCGAGGTCGCATCCGCCCTGCGCGCGGGCGAACCGGTCGTGTGCGCTGTGCGACCCGGGGACTTCACCCCCAACGGCCACTTCATCATCCTCTACGGTATCGACGACGCGAACATGGTCTCCGTCCACGACCCCAACAGCAGCTATCGCAGCGCGCAGAAGTGGGACCTGCAACGCGTGCTCAGCCAGACCGCCGTGTGCTGGACGTTCAGCCTCTAAATGATAAAAAGCAGACAGGCTGGTTTTTATCACATGCCGCCCGCGCTGATAGGGGCGCACGTTCGAGCATAGAGTTGACGGATTTACACGCGAAGGCGTCTTCAGAAGAGCCTTCGTGCATAAAACTGACGGGTTTGCACGCGAACGAGGACGCGGCACGCGAAGGCGGGGCAGGGAACGCGTCCCCACCCCGCCGCGAAATGATAAAAACCAGCCTGTCTGGCTTTTATCAAATGGTGCCGTTAGCCCCAGATGTACCAGCTGTTGCCGATCTTGACGGCGTACATGCCCAGCGAGCCCATATCCTGGCTGATCTCCTCGCCCGCGCTGTAGCCCGCGATGTCCTCGTTCAGCGTGACGGTGACCGAGCCGTCGAGCTCGTAGCCCTCGGTCACGGTCAGATCGAAGCCGTTGTACGAGAACTCACTGTTCAGGTCATCGATCTCGGATGCATCGAGCTGGTCTCCCAGGCTGACGTCGACCGAGATCGTGAAGTAGTCGAGGTACGCCGAGATCATCGAGCCGTACGAGGAAAGCGTCCCGCCGATGGTGTCTCCAACGTACTCGGCAAGCTCCTGCCGGCTGCTGTACCCTTGGACATCCACCATCTCGTCGACGACCTCGCTCGGCATCATGTCGAGGAGCCCCGTGCCGAACTGGGTGAACGCATCGGCGTCGAAATCGCTGTTCATGAGGTCGTTGTACAGCGTCTCGGTGCGATCGGCGATGCCCTCGGGGCTGTTGGTGGAACCACCGCCGAAGACGCCCGTCAACGAGAGCACGATGACCACGACGGCGATCACGGCCAGGGCGAGGATGCCGATGGTCATGCCGCGCGACACGTGGAACGGCTTCTTGGGCTGTTTCCCGTCGAACGGAGCCTGGTTGAAGTCCGGCGGCGTGGTGGGCGGCGCCGGGGGAACACCGGTGGCCTGCGGCGCGGGCGCCGGGGCAGGAGCGGGCGTCGTCGGGGCGGCTGCGGGCGCAGGAGCCGGGGCGGTCGGGGCAGGCGCCGGGGTCGTCGGTGCAGCCGTAGCCGCGGGCGGGACATCGGCAGCGGCCGGCTTCGGCTCCGCCGCGGGCTGCTGGGTCAGCGGCCTTCCGCAACTGCCGCAGAAGGCGGCGCCGTCCGGCAACTTGGTGCCGCAATACGGACAAAACATGGGGACCTCCTCTTCCTCGCACGACCCGGTCAACGCCGAGCCCGAACCGTCGGGCATCCATGCGACCGCTGCCGCGTGAATCGCTTGCGACCTGCGATGCCTACAGTGTAGCGGCGTCCGCGCACATCACGCGGGTCTTTTCCGCTAGCGTCCGAGAACGAAACTATCTGCGGCGCGCGGCGACGCGCACGAGGGAGCGGGCGCGCAGGACGACCACCGCGGCGAACGCGACGAGGCACGCGCCGAACACCGCCAGGGGCGCCCAGCCGTTGTCCACGGGCTTCGCTTCCTCGTTCACGCCCGCGCGGTACGCCGCATCCACCACGCCGTCGCCATCCTCGTCCACCTCGAGCAGCGTCTCGGGCGCGTACTCGGCCACCGTCTCGACCTTCGTGCCCTCGGCGACGTCGATCCCACCGAACGTGCGGAAATCAGCGTAATCGCCGTGCTCGTCCACGAAGGCGATCGTGTAGTCCATCGTGCCCGTGCCGGTGCCCTCGATCTCGACCGTGTACGGTACGCCCTCGCGCAAGCGCAGGATCTTGATGGTGTCCGCCCCCTCGGCCGATGCCGCCGACGCGTCGTCCGCGCCCTCAACCTCCTCGAACGCGAGCGAGCCGAAGGACGCCAGCGTGCTCGGGTCCTCGCCGGCGCTCGACAGCGTCTCGCCGTTGTAGCTCACCGTCACCTCGACCGGGCACTCCACGCGCACGTACATGTAGGGCACGCCGCTGATCTCGGTGGCGATCTGGGCGAAGAACGCGTTCAGGCTGTCGGCGTCCACCGAGTAGTAGCAGCCCTCGCTCGCCATGGCGCGCAGCAGCGCCTCGCCCGACGCGCCCTGCTCGACGCCCACCGTGTAGATCTTGAAGCCGGAATCCTTGAGCTCGTCCGCGATGGCGATGAGGTCGTCGCCCTGCGCGCCGTCCGTGGGCTCGCCGTCGGACATGAGCACGATGATCTTGCGGTCGGCCGTCCCGGTCTCGAGCTGCGAGCGCGCCGTCTGCAGAGCGAGCTCGATGTTCGTGCTGCCGCTCGCGCCGAGCGACGCGATCTCGCTCTCGAGGCTCCCCGGCTCCACCGCGAGCGGCACGCGCACGCTCACCTCGTGGTTGTAGGCGACCATGCCCACGCGCACCTGGCTCGTCGCGTCCTCGAACGCCGTGTCCACGAAGCCCTGCGCCGCGCTCCGCAGCTGCTCGATGCGACTGCCGCTCATGCTGCTCGACACGTCGAGCACAAGCGAGATGTCCTGCTCGCCCGTCACGACGCGCGTGTGTTCCGCCTGCTCGGAGCCCTGGTCGACACCGCCGAAGTTCGTCTGGATCTCGCACGTGTCGTCGCCCGCCGGAGACACGCCCACGCTGAACTCCTCCGACCGCGACGGGTTCGCGGTATCCGTCACGGTCATGCGGTAGACCCCGTCGGTGGGAAACGCGAGCGCGAGCGGCTCCGTCGAGGTCGCGGTGCGCATGGTGTCCCCGCTCTCGTTGAACGCGACGGGGTCGCCGGGCGTGCGCATGACAACGGCCTCGAGCGTGACGGTGAAGTTGTCGTACGGCTCGCCGTTCACGTCGAGCACCGTGAGCGTGGCGTCGCGCGTGAGGTCGATCCCTCGGTCGTATCCGTACAGCCCGACGCCGATGAACGCCGATTCCACGCGCTCGACCTGCGCCTCCGTGAGCGTGCCCTGCGAGGCGAAGGTCTCCGCGACGTTTTGCATGATGGTCGCGAACTCGTTGAACGTACAGTCGCTCGGCATCGTGAAGAACGAGACGAATACGAGCTTCGCGAGCTCCTCGGTGCTGAGCGCGTCGCCGTCGACCGTCGCCGCCTCGGAGCCCTCCGCGCACATGAGGTAGCCCGCGTGCCCGATGACCGTCGCGTTGTGATGCTCGTCGTACTGGTCGTTGCCCTCGGAGTCCTTCTCCGGGCTGCGGTTCTCGTCCCACCAGTAGGTTCCATCAACGCGATTAGGGCTTTTCGACTTTACTGGGTCTTCCAGGTTTCGGCTGATCTCGTCCAAGTTCCACGTCGCCGAGTTGTTGGCGAGGCCATCGTCACCCATATCGGTCGCCGCGATGCCCATGAGATCGGAAACGGCCTCATTGAGGGCGTCGGCGTCCTCCGTTTTATCGCCCGATAGGTTGCACGTCGCCCTGACCACCGCATGCGTGTACTCATGCCCGACCACGACGCGGCTCGAGAAGTACTCGGATCCGCCCGCCGCTACGTGCGCGAACTCGCCTGTGGGCGCCCATGCGAACGCATTGTTCTCCGGCAAATCCGCAACGACGTAGACAGGGCCTCCCGCCCCGTCATAGCTCTTCCAGCCCAGTACCTCGTTGTAGTAGTCGTACACGTTCACGACTGAATCCATGGCCGAAACCGCTGCGCGGTTGTCCCATGTCTCGTTGTCGTCGCTCGTAACCAGGTGATCGAAGTAGCCGTAATTCGAACCCAGAATGCGCTCGGTGCTGCCGTCGTCATGCGTGATGTACCACGAGCTCACCGCGCCCTCGTTGGTCACATCCGCCCGGGTGCTTCCGTCAGCAGACCACACATAGCCCCCTTCGTCCTTATCAGGGTTCGGAATGAAGCGCAGAGTCGTACCGCGCTCCCCCATGAGCTCGATATGCGAGATGATCTCCGCGCGATCGTCGCCTTCCGCATCGAAGACGGTGATGCTGCGGCCTTCGTCGACCATCGCATACCCGCCACCAACGTTCGGCGTGGTCTCAAAGGTGTACGTCTTGCCATCGAGCCCCTTGCCCGAAGCGGTGTTGAGCGCGGTCTCGGTCGCAACAACCTTACCCGTATCCGAAGCAACGAAGCAGCGATGCGCCCCGTCGTCCGTGACCACGAGCACCTGCCACGCGGTCGTCGGGTCAGTGTCGTACAGCGAGTAGATGGTAAGCCCCTCGGGTAGCGTCCAGAGCGCTCCGTCGACTTCTGCCATGGCAGCATCTTCTGCCGACGCCGCATCGATCGCAGGCTCCGTCTCGATGTCGCCCACGGCGGCGTAGTTGCTCGTGAGGCTGAGCGGGGCGCCCGCGCCGTCGGCGCTCACCACGACGCTGCGGCCGTAGACGGGGATGCCGTCGTGCTGCTGGGCGAAGCGGTAGTAGCTGTTGCCGAGCACCTCGTTTGCGGCGCATTCCCCCAGCTCGGAGGCGGGATCGTCCATGCCGAGGGCGGGCGCCGCATCCGCCACCGCAGCGCGTGCGTCATCCTCGCCCACGATGGTGCGGTCGGTGAACGCGCTGCCGAGCAGCAGGAAGTCAGCGTCCTGCCCGGAGCCGTCTCCGCCGGAAGGCGCGCCGCCTGGGCCGGACGCGCCCTCCTGCGTGCTACCCGGCACGAGCCCGAGGCGCGCGGGCAACCCCGCGATGAGGTCGCCGTGCCCCGTGGCGAAAAGCGCACCCACCGCCCCGCCCACGACCAGGACGAACGCCGCGAGCGCGATGAGCAGCTTATGGCGCAGGCGCATGCGGCGCACGGGGGTTCCGCACTGCGGGCACACGCGCGCGTGCCTGTCGAGCTTGGCCTTGCAATTCCGGCAGCGTTTCATGGGGCCTCATTTCGTCGGATCGGTCGAGCGGGGAGCGGAAGCGCCCGTAGCGGGGGCCGGCGCCGTGGGCGCGGCGGAAGCATGCGGCTTCTGATCGCGCGCGACGAGGGCGCGGAGCCCCATGAGCAGCGCGGCTTCGGCCACGAGCGCCGGCAGCATGCCGGACAGCATCGGCCACATATAGGTAACGAGCAGGTAGCAGCCCTTCCCCGCACCCGATGAGGTGCCCAAGAGGAAGCCCGCGAGCGGATGCCGCAGCGCGGGGTCGTCGAGCGCGGGCGCGACGAGAAGCATCCCCGCAGCGATAACGATGATGACGAGGAGAGCGCGGACAAACGGCGCCGTGAACGACCCCGGCCTGAACGGGCGCCCCGCAAGATGGCGGCGGAGGAGCCCCGTGCCCAGGCTGCCGATGAGGTAGATGAGCGCGAGCGAGATTAGGGCATAGATGCCCGCGCCGAGCGCCGCCTGCGGAAGCGCATAGACCGAGAGCTCGGACGCCGCTTGCGAGAGCGAGCCCAGAAAGCTGACGAGCGCGACGGCGGCGCAGACAATCCCCACGCCCGCGACGACCCACACGCCGAGTGAGGCGAACGACGAGGTGCCGAGGCGCTGCGACGCGCGCACGGGCGTCCGCGCCGGGTCGAACACGCGCGTGCGCGTGCCCGGGGAAACGGTGGGAGCCTCTTTGGCAGGCGGCTGATCGGCGGGGGCAGGCGCCACGACGCGCTCGCCGCAGTACGGGCAGAATGCGGCATCGGGTTTCAATTGCTTGCCGCATGACCTGCAGAACAGCACATCCCCAGCCATAGAACCACCATCCCCGACGGCGCCCATCCCACATGGCACCAACCAACACTATTCTGTTGTATCGCGAAAGGACGCATGCCTCAAGAACGCTCCGGTAAGCGAAAGATTAACGCGGCGCCCGGCCCAAACCCCATCCAGCATGCCCGCCGCGGCCGATTTGGGGCTCTCCTCATCCCAAAGTGCGCGAAACGAGCGGTTTATGGGAACCCCCGGAAGTAGCAAGGGGCTGAGCACCAACAAAAGCGCAGGTAACAAGCCTGTACCTTCGCTGGCTACTTGGGCACTCGCCCATAAACCGCTCGTTTCGCTTCATTTGGGATCGCGTACATTTACCCCAGGGGTATTTTTACATGAAGCGGCGACCCTCCGCCTTGGATGCAGAGGGCCGCCTACTCAGCAGACAATGTGTTGCGCGAGAACCTTACGCGTCGACGATGCGCGTGCCGGAGAGGCCGGCCATGGTCTCGGAGGCCTTGTCGAGCGCGCCGATGATGCACACGCGGCCCTTGCGGCTGCGCGCGAACTTGATCGCAGCGCGGACCTTCGGCTCCATGGAGCCCTTGCCGAACTGGCCCTCGTCGGCGAGCTTCTCGGCCTCGTCGGCGGTGATCTCCTCGAGGTCCTTCTGGTCGGGCTTGCCGAAGTTGATGGCCACGTGCTCGACGGCGGTGAGCAGGAACAGCACGTCCGCGTCGCAGTCCTCGGCGAGCAGCTCGCCGCCCAGGTCCTTGTCGATGACGGCCGCGACGCCCTTGTAGCAGCCCTTGTCGCTGTAGTCGCGGACGACCGGGATACCGCCGCCGCCGCAGGCGATGACGATGAACTCGTTGTCGAGCAGGTTCAGAATCGAGTCGGCCTCGACAATCTTCTTGGGCTCGGGCGAGGCGACGACGCGACGCCAGCCGCGGCCGGAGTCCTCGACGAAGGTCATCTCGGGGTGCTCGGCCTTCTGCTCATCGGCCTGCTCCTTGGTGAGGAAGGGGCCGATGGGCTTCGTGGGGTTCTGGAACGCCGGGTCGTCCGGGTCGCACTCGATCTGGGTCACGACCGTGGCGGCGTGCCAGCGCTTGTAACGGCGGTGCATCTCGCGGCCGATGCCCTGCTGCAGGTGGTAGCCGATGTAGCCCTGGCTCATGGCGCCGCATTCGGGCAGGTCCATGGCGGGGGTGCCGATGGCCTCGTGGGCGGCGGCGAACGCGTTCTGGATCATGCCGACCTGCGGGCCGTTGCCGTGCGTGATGATGATCTCGTTGCCCTGCTCGATGAGGCCGAGGAGCGCCTTCGCGGTGTTGTTCACGCGCTCGATCTGCTCTTCGGGGGTGTTGCCGAGGGCGTTGCCGCCCAGGGCGACGACGATGCGGTCGGGCTTGCCAAGGGGCTTGGACATGGCGGTTCCTTTCTATATCTGGTGCGGAAACTGGAAGCTCCCCACGCGCCATCGCGTGAGTAGGCTAGTGATTATATTCTCTATTGAGGCGATTTCATTCATTTTAGCCCGTGGATTTCGGCTAATCGGGCGAACGGTCGATTCTTGCCGCCCAACGCGATGCGCTGTGAATGTTTCTTGTATCGCACGTCATCGCGGTAAAGTGGCCACGCTCGCATGGCAATTCGCCGCCGAGCTGACCTTATGCAAATAATAGAACATCACAAAACGATCTATGCAATTTAAGCAATGGGTTGGTTGGGGACGTGTTCCTTTCAACCCATTTTCCGGAGCGCTGCAAATGGGTTGAAAGGAACACGTCCCCATCCAACCCATCCTATCAATCAAGGGAGGCTGCCGATTCCCTACGGGTTCACCACGTGAATCGGATTCCCATCAAGGTACCTGCGCAGGTTATCGACGACCATATCGATGAGGCGCACGCGCGTCTCATACGGGCACCAGGCAATATGCGGGGTAAGGTAGCAGTTCTCCCGATTCTCCAGCACCGTGTGCCCGTTCGTGAGCTCCGTCGACGAGGCGTCCGCCCCAAACCCGCGGATCTTCCCGCTCTCGAGCGCCGCGACCACGTCTTCCTCCACAACATGACCCGGCCGCGCGATGTTGATGATGATGACGCCGTCCTTCATCTTCGCAATGGTCTCCGCACGGATCACGTTGCGGCTTCCCTCGTTGAGCGGCGCGGAAACGAGCACGACATCGGCCTCGCGGAACACGTCCTCGATGTCGAGGGTGGTGCGCACCATCTCGCTATCCAGCTCGGTTTGCGGCACAGGCGAGTACCCGACGACCCGCATGCCGAATGCGTTTGCCATCCTTCCCGCAGCCTGCCCGATCGCGCCGTAGCCGATGATGCCCATGGTCTTGCCGTCGAGCTCCATGTGATCCTTGAGCCAGAAACACCAATCCGGGCTCTCGACCCATTTGCCCTCGTTGACCGCCTTGGCGTGCAGGCCGACCATGTTCGTTATCTCGAGCAGGAGCGCCATGGCCATCTGGGCCACTGCCATGGTGCCGTAGCCCGGAACGTTGCAGACGGTGATGCCGAACTCCCGTGCGGCATCGATATCGATGACGTTGAAGCCGGTGGAGAGCAACCCGATATACTCGAGGTTCGGACATTGCTCGAACACGTCCCGACCGATCTCCACCTTGCTTGAGATGACGATCTGCGCGTCGCCGATGCGCTCAGCGATGAGCTCGGGCGGAGTGCGATCGTAGATGGTAAGGTCGCCCATCTGCGCGATGGGCTCCCACGAAATGTCACCGGGAACCGTCGCCCATGCATCCAGGATGACGATCTTCTTCTTGTCCATATGCTGCCTCCTTCAGAGCTGCCGCGACAACTTGGCCGACGCGACTCGCCTCTTTCGTTCAACCCATCTGAGGCGTTCTAGGAAATGGGTTGAAAGGAACACGTCCCCAACGAACCCATTTGAGTGAGAAGGGGCTCCGGGCTGTGCCCGAAACCCCTTCCGGTATCCGCTCCGTTCCGCTGCTTCAGCGAATGGACGCCTTAGCAGTGGATCCTCGTGCCGGAGAGGCCGGCCATGGTCTCGGAGGCCTTGTCGAGCGCGCCGATGATGCACACGCGGCCCTTGCGGCTGCGCGCGAACTTGATGGCGGCGCGGACCTTCGGCTCCATGGAGCCCTTTCCGAACTGGCCCTCGTCGGCCAGGCGCTCGGCCTCGTCGGCGGTGATGTCGGTCAGCTCCTGCTGGTCGGGCTTGCCGAAGTTGATGGCCACGTGCTCCACCGCGGTGAGCAGGAACAGCACGTCCGCCTGGCAGTCCTCGGCCAAAAGCTCGCCGCCGGCGTCCTTGTCGATCACGGCCGCGACGCCCTTGTAGCAGCCCTTGTCGTCATAGTCGCGCACCACGGGAATCCCACCGCCGCCGCAGGCGATGACGATGAACTCGTTGTCGAGCAGGTTCAGGATCGAGGGCGCCTCGACGATCTTCTTGGGCTCGGGGCTCGCCACCACACGGCGCCAACCGCGGCCGGAATCGTCCACGAACACCTTGTCGGGCTCGGCGGCCATGATCTCCTTGGCCTGCTCCTCGGTATAGAACGGCCCGATGGGCTTCGTGGGGTTCTGGAAGCTCGGGTCGTCCGAGTCGACCTCGATCTGGGTCACCACGGTGGCAACATGCCAGCGCTTGTAGCGCTTGTGCATCTCGCGGCCGATGCCCTGCTGCAGGTGGTAGCCGATGTAGCCCTGGCTCATGGCACCGCACTCGGGCAGGTCCATCGCCGGGGTGCCGATCGCGTCGTGCGCCGCCGCGAAGGCGTTCTGGATCATGCCGACCTGCGGGCCGTTGCCGTGCGTGATGATGATCTCGTTGCCCTGCTCGATGAGGCCGAGGAGCGCATGGGCCGCATTGTTCACGCGCTCGATCTGCTCTTCGGGGGTGTTGCCGAGGGCGTTTCCGCCCAGGACGACGACGATGCGGTCGGGCTTGCCAAGGGGCTTGGACATAGGTGTGGTTTCCTTTCCGATACGTTTGCGTCCGCGGCGCCGCCACCGGAGCGCACGGCGCCGCGGGATGGTCGCGTCTTACTCCGCGAAGCGGTTCTTGTGATCCCAGCTGTTGCGATACAGGTCGTCGGAGACGAGGTAGTCGTAGATGTCGTCCACGATCTCGATGCCGCCGGCGTCCTTGGTGGCCTGGATGCGCAGCTGCGCGCGCTCGCCCGGCCAGTACACCTTGTCGAAGCCCACGCCCGGCTTCACGGCGTTGAGCTCGTCGAGGACCTCGGACATGTGCGCGCGGAAGGCGTCGGCGCCGCAGAAGAACTCGGGGTTGATGGCCACGTTCAGGTGCCCCAGGCGACGGCCCTCGGAGAGGTCGTGGTACATGGACGACACATGCTTGCCCGCGGGCACGCCCAGCAGCACGCCGGAGAGGATGTCGACCATCATCATGAGGCCGTAGCCCTTGGGGCCGGCGATGGCCACGAGCGCGTTCACCTTGTGCGGGTCGGTGACGGGGCGCCCTTCCTCGTCGACCGCCCAGCCCTCGGGGATGGAGCGGCCGGCGCTCTTCGCGTCGAGGATCTTACCCCAGGCCTGCACGGTCGTGGCCATGTCGAAGCTCACGATGCGGCCGTCGGCCGTGGGCGCGGCGAGCGCGATGGGGTTCGTGCCGTAGAAGGGCTCAGCGCCGCCGTAGGGGATGACCATGGGGTCGGACTGGGTGCAGGAGAGGCCGATCATGCCCTGTTTGGCCGCCATCTCGGTGTAGTAGCCGATGGCGCCCGTGTGCGAGACGTTCGCCACGCCCACGAAGCCGATGCCGTTCTCCTTGGCCATGTCGATGGCCTTCTGCATGCCCTGGATGGCGAACGGGTAGCCGCAGCCGTTATCGGCGTCGAGGATGCCGGAGCACGGGCCGGTCTGCGTCCAGGTGACCTTGGGGTCGATGGTCATGCCGCCCTTGGAGATGCGCTCGGTGTAGTATTCCACGCGCACCTCGCCGTGGCTGTGCAGGCCGCGCTCGCTCGACCAGGCAAGCACCTCGGCCATGTCGTCGGCATGGTCCTCGTGCATGCCGGCGGCCATGAACTTCTTCTTCATGAGCTGCTTGAGTTCGTCACGTGAAACGAGCATGAAAACCTCCTTCTACCAAGCGCCGCCGCACTATGCGTCGAGCGCCTTCTTCCCATAGAACACATCGCGGTCGATGCCGTCCTTCTCGCCCGCGGCGACCATCATGGCGCAGAACACGTCGGAGTCCACGTTCAGGATGGTGCGGATGGCGCCCACCGGGTACGTGAGCCCCGCAAAGATGCCGATGCTCGAGAGCGGAAGCCCCAGCTGGGGCACGATCATCGTGAGCGACACGATGTCCGCGCCCGGCGCCACCGCGTTCGCCAGCGACAGCAGCGTCGAGATGACGGTCAGGTACACGAAATCGAATCCACCGAACGACATGCCGTAGATCTGGGCGATCGTGATGGCCGTCACGGCGAGGTGGATGGATGCGCCGTTGGAGTTGAGCGGCATGCCGAGCGGCAGCACGAGGTCGGCGATGTCGTCGCGCACGCCGATCTTGTTCTTGGCGTCGTCCATCTCGACGGGCAGCGTCACCGCCGAGGAGATGGTCGCGATCGCCATGAACGACATGCGCCAGATGTGCCGGATGAGCACGATCGGGCTGAGCGCGCAGCGCACGCACACCACGACGATCCACAGCACGAGGAACGCGAACACCGTGCCGCCGAGCACGAGCAAGTACTTGAGGAGCGGGATGAGCACCTCGGGGCCGAGCTGGCCCACCATCGACGAGACGTAGCAGAAGATGCCGATGGGCGCGACGGTCATGACGCCGCGGATCACGATGAGCAGCAGCTCGCCGAGATGCTTCGTCACGTCGAGCACGGGGCAGGGCTCGCCCTCGTGCGTGGTGCGCCAGAAGCTGATGGCCAGGCCGAGCGCGATGGAGAACACGATGCAGGGCACCATGGCGCCCGCCGCCATGGACGAGACGATGTTGCTGCTGAAGAAGTTGGTGAGCGTGTCCTGGACGGTCACGGCCGTGGTCCCGGTGGCGTCGTAGGCGGCCTCCTGGACGAGGGCGGTCCCCGCAAGGCCGGCGCCCGGCTGGAAGATCGTCGCCGCCGCGACGCCGCAGGCCGAGGCCAGGACCGACGAGCCCGCGAACCAGGCGATGCCCTTGAGCCCGATGCCCGAGAGGTCGCGCGCCGTGAGCCCGCCCACGGCCTCGATGATGGTGCACATCACGAAGGGCACGATGCCCATCTGCACCAGGCGGAAGAAGATGTCGCCGATGAACTGGATCTGGGCGAGCGGCTTGCCGCCGATGGCGCCGACGATATAGCCTGCCACCATCGCGATCACGATGGCGAGCGTCGCGTTGTACGTGAACTTACGGGTGCGTAGCGTACCTTCATTGCTCATGATTGATCACTGATTCCCCCGGGGAAACCACTCTTCCCCTCGTAGGTGGATGAGACACACCCCGCGCGGCGGGGCGGCTGCGGCCCGTGGGCGCGCAGCACAAGGCTTTTAGGTCCGAGTGGGGACCCGCCTGAGAGCGAACTGGTTGCGAGCGCGAGCTCGCGATATGAGGGGAGCCGCCGCCCAAGAGGAGACAGATGGTTGCAAGCGGCGGCTCCCGAAGGGAGATGCTACGGCGACGGGCGCACGGCCCGCGCCATGCGGTTAGACAGCTTCCTGGTATTGCTTCTTACCGTCGAAGATGTCGTGGTCGATGCCGTTGGGGCCTGCGACGAGCATGGCCGCGAACACGTCACCGCACACGTTGAGCGGGGTGCGGGAGGCGCCGGTGGGATACTCGAGGCCGCCGAAGATGCCGATGGCGGACATGGGCAGGCCGAGCGCCGGGACCATCATGGTGAGGGACACGAGCGAGGCGCCCGGGGTGGCGGCGTTCACGAACGAGATCATGGTGCAGATGACCCACACGGTGAGCAGCTCGTTCATGCCGAAGTGCACGCCGAACATCTGGGAGATGCACAGGGCGTCGACGGTCATGTGGATGGCCACGCCGTTGGAGTTGAGCGGCATGCCGAGCGGCAGGAGCACGTCCACGACGTCCTCGCGGATGCCGATCTTGCCCTTGGCGTCCTCCATGGCGGTGGGCAGCGTCACCGCAGAGGAGATGGTGGTGAAGGCGGTCACGAACGTGCGGGCGAGCTTGGCGGCGAGCTTGAAGGGGCTCACGCGGCAGTACGCGCCGCACACGATGAAGTACGCCACGAACATGATGACCATGCCGAGGATCATGACGCCGAAGTACTTGGCCAGCGGCACGAGCACGGGGATGCCGAGGGTGCCCACCATGGCGGAAACGTAGCAGAAGATGCCGATGGGCGCGATCTGCATGACGCCGCGGATGATGTTGAGCAGCAGCTCGGAGACCTCGCAGCACACGTCGTAGACGAGGCACTCACCGTTGTGGCTGTGGCGCCAGTAGCTGATGACCAGGCCGAACGCCACGGCGAAGATGATGATCTGGATCATGGTGCCGTTGGCGAGCGAGTTCATGATGTTCGTGCCGAAGAAGCCCTTGATGGTCTCGGTGATGCTCATCATGGCCGTGGCCTCGCCCTCGTAGGTGGCGTTCGCCACGATCGAGGAGCCCTCGAGGCCGGCGCCCGGCTGGAGCAGCACGCCGAGCGAGATGCCCAGCGCGGCGGCGAGGCCGGTGGTCACCATGAAGACGACGAGGCCCTTGAGGCCGATGCCCGTGAGCATCTGCGGCGTGAGGCCGCCCACCGACTTCACCACGGTGCACAGCACGAAGACCGGGATGCACATCTGGATGAGCGCGAAGAAGATGTCGCCGATGAACTGGATGTTCGACATCACGGGGCCGGCGATGAGGCCGACGATGACGGCGAGCACCATCGAGACGAGCAGCAGGATGGTAATATCCGGCCCCTTCTTCTTTGTTACTTCAGCAGTTGCCATGTGCCCTTTTCCTTTCTGTGTTCTGGGACATTACATAAGGCAGCAGAATGCCGCCGCGAACCCGAAGAGCCCGTCCGCGCCCGAGGTGTGGCCGACCTCGAGCACGCGGGAAAGCCGGGTGGGCAGCATCGCCACCTCATGGCTTCGCAGGGTCTCGCAGAGCTCGAGGTAGTCCGCGTTGGCATACCCCTCGCATATCGCCGCGAGGTAGGCCTCCGAGACCGCCGTGGTCTTCCCCCGACCGAGCACCGCGGCGGCCACGTCGTCGAAGAAGCGCTGCGCGAGCGGGTCCACCCCGTAGAGGAAGCGCAGGCCGCAGCCGAAGCCGCAGAGCACGTCGTCCCCCGAGGGCGTGAGGCCGAGCCCCCGTCCCACGAGGTAGCCCACGGCCCCGCTCATGGCGCGGCTCGCCGCCTCGACGCGCACGGGGTTCTCGTAGCCCAGCGCGTGGGCGAGGCACATCGAGGAGAACCGGGCGAGGCTCATGAGCGCCGTGTGCGAGCGCTCCTCCCCCTCCCAGGGCAGCCCGATGCGCTCCGCCAGGTGCAGGCTGTCGAGCGCGCGGTAGAGCTCGGCGTCGAGGCCCATGCCCTCCGCCGCGAGCGCGTGCGGGACGCGCATGCCGCGCCGCGGCGCGTGCGCGAGGTCGAACGCGAGCGTGCGGGCGCGGCCGTGCACCACGAGGCTCCGGCCGTCCCACTCCGCGGGATCGCCCGCCTCGATCGCGCGCACGGCAAGCGAAGCCTCCCCCGCCGCGACCGTGGCGCCCAGGCACGAGAGCGGCGCGTCCTCGGAGCCGATATGGATCAGCTCGCCCGCGAGCTCCACGTTGAAGCTTGTGGCAAAGACGCTGTGCACGCTCCCCTGGGCGCGCTCGCCCAGGAGCTTGAGCGCATAGTCGCTGACGGAGGAGACGTTCATGCGGTCACGCCCCGCTTCCTACTCGATGCCGAGCTTGGCGCAGTAGGCCTCGAGCGCCTGCTCGAAGCAGGCGAGCGGTGCGCGGACGGTGCCGGCGCCCACCTGGCCCACGCCGGCGTTCTTGTGCGCGATGCCGGTGTTGATGAGCGGGGTGATGCCCGTGGCGACGACCTTGCGGATGTCGATGCCCAGGCACGTACCCTTGAAGTCCCACGTGGGGATGGACCAGTTGGGGTTGTGCTCGACGCAGATCTTCTCCATCTCATTGGAGATGTTGAGCGCGTCCTCGAAGCCGCCGGCGCCCACGAAGCGGGTCACGCCGGGCGCGGCCACCATGGCCATGCCGCCCACGCCCACGGTCTCGCAGATCGCGGAGTCGCCGTTGTCCGGGCAGCCGTCCTCGGCGGTGAAGCCGGTGAAGTACAGGCCGATGGGCGTGTTCACGGGCGCGCAGAACCACTGGTCGCCGAGGCCCGTGACGCGCACGCCGAACTCGTAGCCGTTGCGAGTCATGGTGGAGACCACGCAGCCCTCCTCGTCCTTGCGCACGTAGTCCACGATGGACTTGCCCATGGCCATCATGATGTTCAGGAAGAACTGGTCGGTGTCGGCGAGGAACTGGATCACGCGCTCCTTGGCGTCCTCGGGCACGTCGGTCTTCACGATGAGCGGCGCGACCTCCTTCAGGAAGTTGAGCGTCGCGGCCATGTTGCGCTGGTGGAACTCGTCGCCCTGGGTGATGGCGCGCGCGATGAGCACGTTGAGGTTGATGCCGCCGTCGGAGAGCTTGAGCGCCTTGGCGAGCACCGGGCCGAGCTCGTCGGCCATCCAGTGCAGGCGGTCGACGACCTCCTGGCTGTAGGCGCCGAAGCGCAGCACCTTGCCGATGCCCTCGTTCATGGTGCAGTAGGCGGTGGTGCCGTCGGCCTGGTTCACGACCTTGAGCACGGCCATGTTCGCCGAGGTGATGCCGCCCATGGGGCCCACGGCGTGGCAGTGGTGGCAGGGGATGAACTCGACCTCGCCGGCCTCGAGCATCTTGACGGCCTCTTCCTCCGTCTCAGCCCAGCCCTCGAAGAGCGCCGCGCCGATGCACGAGCCGCGCATGGGGCCCTGCATGTTCTCCCAGGTGATGGGCGGGCCGGCATGCAGGAGGGTCTTCTTCTCGCGGTTGAGCTCGGGGATGACGTCCTTGGCCACCACGACGTCCACGAGCTGCGGCTGGCTCTCCTTGAAGCGCTGGCAGATGCGCTCGTTGGCCTCGTCGATGCCCTCGACCTTGGCGAGCTCGGTGAGCAGGTGGATCATGCGCTTGTTACCGCCGGCCATGGGCTTCCAGGTGTACTGGACGCTCTCGGCGCCGTAGGCGCGCAGCGGGTCGTTGAAGCTCTCGACGCCCACGTTGATCACGCGCGGCTTGGTGGTGAGGAGCTCCATGACAGCCTCGCTCGGCTCGGGCAGGGGCGAGGTGTCCTTCACCTCGTACGGCACGACCTCGCGGTCCTCCTCGGTGAAGTGGACGCCCTTGAACTCGAGCGCGGCGCGCACGGCCATGGCGTTCGACGGCTCCATGATGGCGCCGGCGTCCTCGAGGATCTTGATGGAGCGCTCGTAGTCCTGCGGGTCGTGGCTCGTGCCCACGACGGTGCCCACGAACTGGATCGTGCGGCCCTCGGCGGCAGCCTTCGCCTTGCACTCGGCGATGACGGGCGCGAGCGCGGAGGCCATGTCGGGATGGCAGCCGTAGCCGAGCACGCAGTCGAACACGATGACGCCGGTGGTGTCCATGTCGCAGTAGTCGCGCATCATCTTGATGCGGACCTCCGGGTCGATCATGGGGTGCGGGCGGCCCTGGGTGTACACGTCGTCACCGAGGTCGATGACGTCGTAGCCGCCGTGGCGCAGCATGTAGCCGTCCTCCTTGATGATGGAGCCGAGGTTGAGCGCCTCGGTGATCATCATCGCGGCCTCGCCGGCAAGCGTGCCGCCGGAGTACAGGCCGGTGACGGTCTTGTCCTCGGGCAGCGGCTCGTCGCAGGTGAAGTCGAGCGGCTCGAGGTAGTTCTTCTTGACGGGGTTGCCGTTCGCGAGGTCGACGGCGATGCGCGCGGTCTCCTCGAGCGTGTGCGCGAGGTAGACCTTGCCCTGGTGCGCCTCGGGCTTCTCGCCGATGAAGATGGCGACGACGGGCTTGGTGCACTTCTCGAGCAAATCGACGACCTCGTCGCGGACCTCGGGCGCGGGCGGCTTCGAGATGACGCAGATGACGTCGGTGGGCTCATGGTTCTCGAGCGCCACGATGGCGTCCTTCACCGTCACGGCGCCGACCTTCTCGTTGAGGTCGCGGCCGCCGGTGCCGATGGCGTGCACGCAGCCGCCGCCCAGGCGGTCGATCATGCACGTGACCTCCTGGATGCCCGTGCCGGAGGCGCCCACGATGCCGATGTTGCCGGGGTTGATGACGTTCGTGAAGGCGATGGGCACGCTCGAGATGACGCCGGTGCCGCAGTCCGGGCCCATGAAGAGGAGACCCTTCTCGTGCGCCTTCTGCTTCAGGCGCACCTCGTCCTCGAGCGGCACGTTATCCGTGAAGGAGAAGACGTTGAGGCCCAGGTCGAGGGCGCGCTCGAGCTCGGGCGCGGCGTACTCGCCGGGGATGGAGAAGAGCGCCATGTTGGCGTCGGGGAGCTGCGCGATGGCCTCTTCCCAGCTCGTGGCCTCGGCGGGGCCGCCGGCGGCCTCCTTCTTCACCGAGAGGTCCGCGAGGAAGGCCTCGGTCTCGGCGAGCACGGTGTCCAGGATGGCCGCGTCGTCGCTCTCCACGACGATGACCATGTCGGACGGGTTCGCGGCCGCGGCCTCGTCGGTGAGGAGGCCGGCCGCCTTGTAGATGTCCTTGTTGGCATCCGTGCCCATCATGATCTGGCTCTGGATGACGCCGTCGAGGGTGTTGATCTTGTTGGTGAGGAGCATCAAGTTGATGGAATCCTGGTAGGAATTCGGCTTGATTACCGTTTGCAGCATCGCGTTCCTCCTGTTCGTGCGTTGGATACAGACACGCCGCTGCGGGGCGCTCGTGCGGCGATCCCGGGACGCAGCCGCACCGTGCGATTGCCTCGAATTGAACCATTCCGTCGCCGGGGCTTGATGCGCTGGCAGGCTAGGATTTGTCGGAACACTTTGTCCAAACGGGAAATGAGCACGTCAACGGCGCCGATATACTTATTTATGTATCGAATGGATAACGAGACGGTATCCTCGCGGTAACCGGCCGGCATCTATCGCGTTTCGAGACGCGACGGCTCGCCGGGCGCCGCGTGCTCCCGCTAGGCTGGATACCGTTGTCCCGACCGCACGCGTGCATGACAGGAGGCCCCGGTGAACGTCAAGGAGATGCTCACGCTTCCCTCGTTCGCCGGCTCCGATGTCATAGCCGGCGAGGACTACCTCGATAACGAGATCTCGAGCGCCATGATCCTCGAGGGTGCCGACATCCAGAACTGGGGCAAGCGCGGCCAACTCATCATCTCGAGCTACTTCGCCCTCATGAACCTCGACGAGAACGGCCTGGGGAAGTTCTTCCGCACCATGAGCACCATCGGCATCGGCGCCTTCGCCATCAAGCCGGGCCGCGCCGTGGACGAGGTGCCGCACAAGATCGTGGAGCTCTGCGACGACTTCGACCTGCCGCTCATACGGCTCTCGCCCTCCGTGAAGTACGAGGCGATCCTCTCAGACGTGCTCGGGCACGTGCTCGATTCGAACCTCACGCTGCTCAACCGCTTCTACGAATCGCACCAGCACGTCATGGCGCTCGCGCTCAAGCAGCCGTCCATCCCCTACATCCTGAACACCATCAAGAACTCGCTGCACACCGAGGCCACCTACCTCGACGCCCGGCGCGACCGGCGCATCGGCACGGACGCCGCGCTCGCGGAGTTCACGGGTTACTCGTTCACGCGGCGCGACCCGAGCCCCTACCAGACGCACGCCTACTTCGACGCGAAGCTCCTGTATACCGAGGAGACCCGCGACGCGCTCGCCATCCGCATCCCCAGCTCGGACGGGGTGGACTACTACCTCATCATCCACGGCAGCGCCTCGCAGCTCTCGCTCGTCGACACCATGTTCGTCGAGAACATCGTGAGCCTTCTGCAGATCGAGATCCTGAAGCAGAACGCCGTGAAGCAGAAGCTGTTCTACCAGAACAACAACACGGTGCACGACCTGCTGCTGGGACGCTTCACCACGCGCGAGCGCATCGACAGCGCCCTCACGCTGCTCGGCGTCGACCGTTGCCCCTGCTACCAGCTGCTGCTCGTGCGCGCCATGCTCGAGGACCCGAGCGACACCGACCGCCAAGACGAGCTGCACCAGGCGATCCGCCGGCGGCTGCGCTCGGCCTACCCCGGCATCGTGTGGTACGTCAACGGCGACCGCCTCGTGATCCTGCACAACTTCCGCAGCGAGCTCTCGGGCATCGACGTGAACGAGGTGCAGCGCATCCTCGAGGACCTGCACGCCTCTTCCACGCTGCCGCTCTTCAAGCACTTCGCGGTGCTCTCGAGCACGGTGGACCGCTACAACCTCCCCGTGACCAACAACGAGATCATGAACGCCTACCGGTTCTTCGATGACTCGAGCTTCGAGAACGTGACGCTGCGCTTCGATGACCTGGGCATCTACAAGCTGCTGCTCGCGGCGGACGACCCCTCGCGCCTGAACGGCCTCATCGACCCGCGGCTGCAGCGGCTGCACGACGAGAACCCGGACCTCTTCCGCACCGCCGTGACGCTCTGCGAGCACAGCCTGAACTTCCACGAGACCGCCGAGGAGCTCTTCCTGCATCCCAAGACCGTGCGCTACCGCATCGACCGCGTCCGCGAGGTCTACGGCGTCGACGTGCGCAACTCCGACGATTTCCTGCAGGTGATCCTCGCGGACAAGATCATCGCGCTGAGCCGGAAGGGGTAGCCATGGCCACGGCCGCAGACGCCGCGAGCACGCTCGCGGACCTCGTCACCATCCACGAACCCGCCGCAGGGCGCGACCGCCATATCGCGGTCTTCTACCTGCACGGCGGCGGGCTCCTCTACGGCGAGCGCGACGACCTCCCCGCGCCGTACGTCCGCGCGATCACCGACGCAGGCTACACCCTCGTGTGCGCCGACTACCCGCTCTGCCCCGAGGCCGCGTTGCCCGAGGTGGTCGATGCGATCGCGCGCACCTGGTACGAGGCCGTGGGCAGGCGCGTCGAGGCGGGCGAGCTTACGGGGTACTTCCTCTTCGGCCGGTCCGCGGGGGCGTACCTCTCGCTCGTGCTCGCGCGCGAGCTGCGCCGGGGTGGGATTGAGCGCGGGACGGGCGACGACGGCGCCCCCAATGTCCGCGCGCTGCCGCAACCCCTCGGCATCCTCGACTTCTATGGGTATTACGACCTCACCGACCGCGCGTTTCGCGAGCCCGCGCGCGCCTATACCGCGCTGCCCGAGGTCACGCGCGCGACGGCGGAGGCCATGGTGCGGCCCGCGCCACTCACCTCGGGCCCGAAGCCACTGCGCTACAGCCTCTACGTGTACTCCCGTCAGCACGAGGGCGCCTGGCTCGAGCTCATGGGGCTCGACAGGAGCACGCCCGAGCGCACGGCGGAGGCCTGGTCGCTTTCCGCCGAGGACATCGCCCAGCTACCTCCGCTCTTCATCGCGGCGAGCACGGGCGACGAAGACGTGCCGCTTCGCGCCTCAAAGACCCTCGCGCGCACCGCGCCCCGAGCGACCATGAAGACGGTGTACTACCTGCCGCACGATTTCGACCGCGACCTCACCAACCCCGCTGGGATGGAAGCCTACCGCGCCGCCCTCTCCTGGATGGATGGGTTGGTTGGGGACGTGTTCCTTTCAACCCCTTTTTCTCAAACGCCTTAGATGGGTTGAAAGGAACACGTCCCCAACCAACCCATTCCCAAGGTGTTTAGGCCCCTCAAACCCAAAGTGAGCGAAACGAGCGTTTTATACGGGGGTAGCCAAGTAGCCGGCAAAACGGCAACCTCGTTACCTGGGCTTTTATTGGTACGCAACCCCTCGCTACTTCCGGGGGTGCCTATAAACCGCTCGTTTCGCGCCGTTTGGGTTTCCAGCGCCCGCAGAAGCGCGCTGCTGACGCGTGCCCTGCCGGGCAAATGCGCGATACGCGGCTAGATGGGCATCGTGATGCCCGGCGTCCGGAACTCCTCGAGCCGCTTGGCGTACGCCGCCAGGGCCTCGCTGCGGAAGGCGGCCTCGGAGCGACACCCCATACGTGCCATGAGGTATTCGGTAAACAGCGGGTTCAAGGGCAGCAGCGGACCGCATAGCCAGGTGGCGAAGAGGTTCTTGTACCTGAAGCCCTCGAGGCGGCTCTCCCGGTTCAGGCCGAAGCCCACCTCGGCCGTGCAGAACGGCTGCGCCCCGGCGAACGCCGCCGTGCCGCCACCGGTCCGCGCGCGGGTGAACTGAATCTTGTAGCCCACGATCTCGAGAGCGCCCTGAGCCGCGGCGCTCTCCTCGGCAGGCACCCGCGCGGATGCATCCTGCTCCCCCTCGAAGCGCCCGAGGAACACCTCCACGATGCGGTCGGAGAGATCCTGCGTGCAGGTGAAATCGAACAGCCGCAGCCCCGGCACCACATGGCCGTCGGCTATGGTGATTCCCTCGCCCAAGAGCTCTGCCGCGTTGCCCGTGAAGAGCATGGTGCAGCCGGCGTTCACGAGCTCGATGAGCCGATCGCGCAGCGGCATGAGCTTCGCTGCGACGAGCTCCTGCTCCTCCTCGGTCATGTAGCCCAGGTAGATAAAGTCGACGTCGCGCGTGGCGAACGCCGGCTCATCCGTGAAGCCGGTCTCGATGACCTCGGCCTCGGGCAGGCTTGCGCGCAGATACATCATGTTGCCGTTGTCGCCGCCCTGGTTGCAGAACTCAGGGAACAGGCTCTCGATCACCGGGCGCGCCATCACGCGGCCTCCTTACCCTCGATGAGCCGGGCGAGGTGGTTGCGACTCTCTTCGGCCACGTGCTCGTTATGGATGGCATGGGAGTAGTACACCGCGTCCACGTGCTGCCAGTCCACCACCTGGGCGGCCTCGATGCCGTCCTTCGCCCGGGCGATCTTGGCCGGATCGATGCCCGCGAGCAGCGCCCGCAGCATCATGTCCTCCGAGCGCACGCCGGTGATGACCACCTGTGCGATGCTCGGGTCGGCGAGATACTCGAAATCGGTCTCGTAGAACCAGCCGATGAACTCCGTCGATGTCGGGTCCTTCGCCATGTAGTAGTCTTCGAGCATGAGCACGACGGCCTTGCTGCCCGGCTCGCGGCGAATGTTGGCGAAGCCGCGGGAACACGCCATGCCGTTCTCGCCCTTCGACGCGATACGGACGAGCCGCTTGCCGCCGGCGACGACCTCGCTGTAGCGCGATGCCACGACGCCCACGCCCCCTTCGAGCGCCGACGCGATCTCCTGGGCGGAAAGACCCAGCTCGCGCGCCGCGGTGATGGCGGCGAGCAGGTTGTACAGATCGCTTACCGAGCCGGCGCTGAAGTGGTAGCGCGAGCTCGGCGTACCGGGCGCGGCGTTCTCGCGCACCGTGATAAGCTGCGCGTCTGGGTCCACGTCGACCGCCTCGTATGCCGCCGGAGGATTCTCGAGGCCGCAGGACGCGCACCGAACGCGCCCCACATGGCCCAGGTGACAGTAGTCGTAGACGAGACGGCCACCGCAGACGGGGCAGGCGTTGAGGTCGTTGACGATGCCCTCGGGCGCGCGGGTATCCCCCGGCAGCTCGTCGAGGGAGAAGTAAACGCGCCGCTCGCACTGGGGCGCCAGGCGACCGCTGATGAGGTCATCGGCGTTGAGCACGAGCTTCGACGCTGCGGGCAGGCTCTTGGAGAGGATGTCGGCCACATAGCCCACGTGCGCGTTGCGTGTGAAGGTGTCGCGGTAGAGGTTCGTGACCACGATGAGCTCGGGCGTGATATGGGAGAACACCTGCTTGGCGCAACGCTCGTCGAGCTCGAGCACGGCATGGTCGCGCCGTGCCCGGCCGCCGATCGTGGCGTCCTTGAACAGGGTGCTCGCGATGCCCGCCGTCACGTTGCCGCCCGCGCGGTTGATGAGCGGCTGCTTGCCGGAGGCGCCGAGCAGGTCCGCGATGAGGCTCGTCGTGGTGGTCTTGCCGTTCGTGCCCGTCACGAACACCGTATGCGCGGGCACGCCCACGTACGAGAGGAAATCGGGACAGAGGCGCAGCGCCACGACGCCGGGAAGCTGGCCGCCGGATCGATGCGCGACCTTCAGCGCGAACGCGGTCGCCTTGGACGCCCACAGGGCAACGTGGAACCGCAAGGGCTTGGACATCCGGCACTCCCTTCTTATACTCCACCGCCCGACGCGTAGCCAGGGGCGAGGGCGCAGTCCCCCAACGGGGAGCGCGCAGCGTATGCGAGGTTTTAGGATACGGCATACCCTCCCACGCCGAGCAATTTCCACGCTCTCAGCAAAAAGGTTTAATCACCCGGCCATCCTCGTCCGGCCGAATGGGTTGGTTGGGGACGTGTTCCAACCAACCCCTTTTTCAGAGCGTTGGGGTCCCTCAAGCCGCCTGGCGCCTCGGTATCGGGTGGCTATTTTCGCGCCGCAGATGGCCCGCGAACCCAAACTGCGCGAAACGAACGGTTTTTTGGCACCCCCTAAAGTAGCAAGGGGTTGCATGCCAGCAAAACCGCAGGTAGCGAGGTTGCCGTTTTCCCGGCTACTCGGCCACCCCCGCATAAACCGCTCGTTTCGCTCACTTTGGGAACCCGGAGCAAAAAGGGGTTGGTTGGAACACGTCCCCAACCAACCCATCGGCGCAAAAAGGGGTTGGTTGGAACACGTCCCCAAACAACCCATTAGCTGCGCAGGAGGCGGCGCGCCTCCAGCGCGGCGACGATCACCACGGGGATGAACGTGAGGCCGTCGGCGATGGGCAGCGCCCACCAGATGTAGTCGGCGCCGGCCGTCGCATGGATGAGCGCGATGAGCGGGACGGCGAACATCACGTAGCGCATAACGCCGAATACCACGGCGCGGGCGGTGCTTCCCACGCTCTCGAAGTACGCGCTTAGTATCTGGCTCGAGAAGCCGAGTGCGCAGAGCATGAGCACGATCCGCACGTGGCCCGCGCTCATCTCCGCGAGGCCGGGGCTGCCGCCCGAGAACACCAGGCAGAGTGCCGGCGCCGCCAGGGACGTGAGCGTGGACAGGATCCCGATGCTCACGACCTCGACCACCAGAGCGTCCACCATAAGCTGCGCGAGCCGCTTGCGATGCCCCGCCCCGCAGTTGTACGCCGCGATGGGCTGGAGCGCGTAGGCGAGCGCCATGCACACGATGTTCAGCGTGTACATGAAGTAGCTGTTGATGACCGCGAACGACGCGACGCCCTCCGAGTCGCCGCCCGCGCCGAGCGTGCCGTTCATGAACGCCACGTAGATCGCGCTCGAGATCTGCACGAGGAAGATGGGGCAGCCGTACGCGCACACCTCGCGCATGAGGCGCGGCTTCACGGCGATGTCGCTCAGCCTGATGGAGAACACGCCGCCCTCGTGAAGCGCGAGAAGGCCGCGGTCGCCCTTCTGGCCGGCGCCCCTCGCCTGGGCAGGGCGCTTGAGGAACGGGATGATCGCCAAAAACCACAGCCCCGTCGAGATGGCGTAGTACGCCGCCGCGCCCGCCACGCCGAGCTTGAACACGAAGACCGACACGACGAGCCACGTCGCCGCGACGACCGAGCCCGCCGTCTGGATCGCGCTCGCAAGCCCCGGGCGCTCGTCCTGGCGGAGCATCTGGCAGAGCATCTGCCCCGTGATGCAGAAGGGGTAGCCCACCATGAAGATGCGCACCGCGACGATCGTGTCGTCGAGGATGTCCGGCGTCGCCCCGATGTGCGGGACGATGACCGGCGTGAAGATGAAGAATACTGTGGCCACCGCGAGCGCCGTGAGGAACGTGAACCAGAAGCCCTGGCCGAACGCCCGCCGCGCGCCCTCGACGTCGCCCGCGCCGAGCAGCTTGCCGCACACCGTGGACACGCCCTGGCCGAACGAGCTGCCAAACGAAAGGTTCACGATCTCGAAGGTCATGACGATGCTCATGCAGGCGAGCCCATGCCCGCCGATACCGTTGCCCACCACGATGCCCTCGGACACGACCATGGCGATCTGCGCGATCACGCCCAGAAGCGACACGGAAGCGTAGCGCAAAAAGAGCGGGAGCACGGGCTTCGTGCCCAGGGAGCGCTCGAGCGCCGGGGTATCCTGCGGCATGGTCGACGTGGTCGTCGCGTTCACCGCGGTCGTCGCGGCGCGCTGCGCGCCATCCCCGGCCGTCGCGGCGCGCTGCGCGCCATCCCCGGCCTGCTCCCAAGTGTTCTGAGTCATCAGCTCGCCTTCCGGCTCACACAGGGCGGGACGCGTCCCCGAAGGGCGCACCCCATTACACTAAAGCGAAAAGTCTAGCGCATCTCGGACACGACCCCGCCAAACGCACCGCGTATACACAGGATGACACCATCGCGACAACAACGAGGGTCGCCACGGCAAATGCGACGACCCTCGATCTCGCCCAGTGCAACCCGCACGGCGCGCCGGCGGCCCCTACACGTGCATGCCGACGCCGGGGATGCGGAACTCCGTGAGCCGGCGCTCGTAGGACGCACGCGACGCCTCCTCGAAGGCCGGGCGCACCTCCTCGCCGGTCACGAGGCGCAGCAACCACGCCGTGAAATCCGGGTTGAGCGGAAGCAGGGGCCCGAGCATCCACGTGACCATGAGGTTCTTCATGCGGAAGCCCTCGAGCTTCGTGCCCTCGTTCAGGCCGAACCCGACCTCGTTCTTGCAGAAATAGTCCCGGCTGTTGTCGCCGCGCACCTGCGTGAACTGGATCTTGTAGCCCACGAGCTCGATGGGCGCGCTGCCGTCGCCGGGATCGAACACGCCGAGGTTCACGTCGCGGAAGCGCTGCGGCTCCCGGCGCTCCACCGTCGCGTCGAGGATGCCCAGCCCCTCGACGACCGAGCCGTCGGGGTTCGCGATGGAGCGCGCGAGCACCTCGCCCGCGATGCCCGTGAAGAGCACAGGCGTGCCCGCGTCGACGAGCTCCTGAAGGCGCGCCCTGTGCGGCATGAGCGCCTTGATGGCGTTTTCCTGCTGCATCTCGGGCATGCTGTTCATCATGATGAGCGACGGCTCATGGTCCACGAAGTACGGCATATCGCCGTAGGACGTCTCGATGAACGTCGCCTCGGGTAGGCTCTCGCGCAGGATCATCGCGTTGCCGTTGTCGCCGCCCTGGTTGCCGTATTCCGGAAACAGGATCTCGATCGCCGTGTTATCGCGCATCGCGCACCTCCTGGATCCGGTCGATCAGCTTGTCCGCCGTCTCATGCGCGATCTCGACATCGGTCACGCAGTGCGCGATGTACGCGCCGTCCACATGTTCGATGTCGATGGCGTCGGCGATCTTCGAGGCATCGTCCACGATCTCGATGATGCCCGGGTCGATGCCGGCCATGAGCAGGCGGAGCTTGATGTCGTCCGCCGTACAGCCGTAGAGCACGATCTGCTTGATGTCCGGGTCGTTGAGGTACTCGAAGTCCGCCTGCCAGTACCAGCCGGTGTACTCCGTGTCCTCGGGAACCTCGGCCATGTGCGCATCCGAGATGACGATGAACACCGCCTTGGTGCCCGGCTCCTTGCGAATCGTATCGAACGCCACGGAGTTCGCCGTCGCGTTCTCGCCCTTCGCCGCGATGGTCACGATGCGCTTGCCGCCCGCCGTGCGCTCCACGAAGCGCTCCGAGGGCAGGCTCACGCGGCCGAGCGACGCCGCGATCTGCTCGGGCGAGAGCCCCAGCTCGCGGGCCGTCACGACGACGGTGAGCAGGTTGTAGATGTTCGCGACGGAGTACAGGCTGAAGGGGTAGCGGTACTCCGGCGCGCCCTCCGCGCGGCGCTCCTGCACGGTGAACGTCTTCGCCTCGTGGTCGATGGCCGTCACCACGTAGTCGGCCTCGGGGTTCGTGAAGCCGCAGCGCGTGCAGCGCGCGTGGCCCAGGTGGCGCAGGTGGCACCAGTCGTACTCGAGCTTGCCGCCGCACTCGGGGCAGGCCGTGAGGTCGCAGACGATCCCCTGCGGCCCCGGCGTGTCCTCCGGCAGGTGGGCGATCGAGAAATAGACGCGGTCGTTTGCCTGCGGTGCGATGCGGCAGCTGATGAGGTCGTCGGCGTTGAGCACGAGCTTGGACGAGGCCGGGGTGTACTTCGTCATGATGTCGAAGACGTAGGCCGGGTCGGCGCTGCGCGTGAACGTGTCGCCGTAGAGGTTCGTCACCACCGAGATGTCCGGCGTCACGTACGGCATGACCGTGCGGTACGACACCTCGTCGAGTTCCATGACCGCGAACGGGACGCGCTGCTTGCCGGTGAGCGTGGCGTTCTTGAGCAGCGTGGTCTCGACGCCGTTCACGATGTTCGCGCCCGAGCGGTTCGACACGTGCTGGATGCCGTTGTCGAGCAGGATATCCGAGAGCACGTTCGTCGTGGTGGTCTTGCCGTTCGTGCCGGACAGGAAGACCACGCGCTCAGGCTTCTCGATATCGTCGAGGAACATCGGGTCGATGGCATGGGCCACCACGCCCGGGAGCTGGCCGCCGGTGCGGCCCGCGACCTTCAGCGCGAGCGCGGCGGCCTTCGAGGCCCACAGGGCCGGGTAGAAGCGCATTCGGCTCATGCGCACATCCTTTCCAATGCCTGGCTACGCCCAGGCCTCGCGGCCGCGCAGCGCGCGCAGGCCGATGTCGTGGCGGAGCGTCTTACCCTCGAAGTCGATCTTCTCGCACGCCGCGTAGGCCAGGTCGCGGGCGGCCTCGAACGTCTCGCCCAACGCCGTCACCGCGAGCACGCGGCCGCCGCTCGTCACGAGCTCGCCGTCCTCGCGCACCGCCGTGCCCGCATGGTAGACGGTCACGCCGTCCATGGCTTCGGCGTCCTCGATGCCGGTGATGACCTTGCCCTTCTCGTAGCTGCCCGGGTAGCCGGCGCTCGTGAGCACCACGGCCACCGCCCACGCGTCGCGCCACGCGAGCTCGACCTCGTCCAGGCGCTGCTCCGCGCACGCGAGCATGACGTCCACGAGGTCGTTCTCAAGCCGCGGCAGGATGACCTGCGTCTCCGGGTCGCCGAAGCGCGCGTTGAACTCGAGCACCTTCGGCCCCTCCGGCGTGAGCATGAAGCCGCCGTACAGGCAGCCGCGGTAGTCGATGCCCTCGGCCGCGAGCTCGGCCACGGCATCGGCCATGACCTGCTTCATCGCCGCGAGCTCGTCGTCGGTCACGATGGGCACGGGGCTGTAGACACCCATGCCGCCCGTGTTGGGGCCCATATCGCCCTCGAGCGCGCGCTTGTGGTCCTGCGCCGTCGCCATGGGGCGCACGGTCTTGCCGTCGGTGAACGCCAGCAGCGAGCACTCCGGGCCGGTGAGGCACTCCTCCACGACCACCGTCGAGCCGGCCGCGCCGAACGCGCCCGAGAAGCACTCGCGCACCGCCTCCTCGGCCTCCTCGAGGGTCTCCGCCACGATGACGCCCTTGCCCGCCGCGAGGCCGTCGGCCTTCACGACGATGGGCGCCCCCTGCGCGCGCACGTACGCGAGCGCGGCCTCCTCGTCGGTGAACGAGCCGTATGCCGCCGTGGGGATGCCCGCGCGCTCCATGAGCTCCTTGGAGAACTTCTTCGAGCCCTCCATCTGCGCGCCCGCGGCGCCCGGGCCGAAGCAGGGGATGCCCGCCGCGCGCACCGCGTCGGCGACGCCCGCCACGAGCGGTGCCTCCGGCCCCACGACCACGAGGCCCACGCCCGCGCCGCGCGCGAAGTCCGCCACGGCCTGCGGGTCGTCCTCGGCGATCGCCACGTTCTCGCCCACCTGGGCGGTGCCGCCGTTGCCCGGCGCGATGTAGAGCGTCCCGCAGCGCGGCGACTCGGCGAGCTTCATCGCGAGCGCGTGCTCACGGCCGCCGCTCCCCAACAGCAGGATGTCGATGGTCTGGGTGGTATCGGTCATGGCTCCTCCTTAGCGAGCGCAACAGAAACGGGCACCGCTTCGTGGGGTGCCCGTCCTCATGCATCAGAATTCCGGGGTCAGGTACTCGGCGATGTCGTCGAGCTCGGGGTTGTGGTACTCCTCGGGGTAGGTGAAGAGCCCCACGGCATGCAGGCCCACGTGCGTCGCGATCGTGGGGCCGATCGTCGCCACCGTGAGGAAGCGCACCGGTGCGTCGACCTTCTCGAGCGCGCGGTCCATGTACTCGAGCGCCTTGTACGCCTTGGTGTGCAGCTTGTAGTACACCGAGGGGCCGACCTCGCGCGTGCGCTCCGCCATGAGCTTCACGATGTAGTTCACGGCGTTCTTCATGCCCTTCGCCTTGTGGAGCACCTCGATGGCGCCCGTCTCGGTGAGCGACACGACGATCTTCAGGTTGAGCACGGAGGTCGCGAGCCCCTGGAACTTGCTCGCGCGGCCGCCCTTCACGAGGTTGGTGAGCGAATCGGGGATGAAGTAGATCTTGTGCGTGCGGCGGATGTTCTTCACGCGCTCGATGGCCTCGTCCATGGTGCCGCCGGCCTGCGCGATGCACGCGGCCTCGAGCACCATCGCGCCCTGCCCCACCGTCGCCGAGCGCGAATCGATCGCCTCGATGCGGATGCCGCGCTCCTCGGCCACCGCGGCGGCCACGGTGCGCGCGCACTCGTAGGTCCCGGAGAGCGCCGCGGAGAGGTGGATCGAGAGGATCTCGGTGTAGCCCTCGTCGGCGAGCGCGTTGTAGACGTTGATGAAGTCGGCCGGCGCGGGCTGCGAGGTGATGGGCAGCTCCGAGACGGTCTCGAGCCGGTCCAGGAACTCGCCGATCTGGATGTCCACGCCGTCGGAGTACTCCGTCGTCCCGAACGTCACGTGGAGCGGCACGACGTGCAGGTCGTACTTCTCCACGAGGCGCGCCGGGAGGTCGGCGGCGCTATCCAACACGATGGCGAACTTGCTCATGCTCACTCCTTGGAACGCGTATCCTTCACGCGGCGTGCGGGGCGCGGCGCCCGCTTAGCGCCACGAGCGGTTGATGGTCTGCTCGCGGTCGGGGCCAACCGAGACGAACGCGATGGGCGTGTGGGCGAGCTCCTCGAGCCGCGCCACGTAGTCCTGGGCGTTCTTCGGCAGCTCCTCGAACGTGCGGCACGCGGAGATGTCGCACTTCCAGCCCGGCAGCTCCTCGTACACGGGCACGGCGCTCGCGAACGCGCGCTCGTGCTCGGGCACGGTGGTGTAGCGCTCGCCGTCGCAGTCGTAGGCCACGCACACGGGGATGGTGTCGAACGCTGAGAGCACGTCGAGCTTGGTGAGCGCGATGTGCGTGAGGCCGTTCACGCGCGCGGCGTAGTTGGCGATGGGGCCGTCGAACCAGCCGCAGCGGCGGCGACGCCCGGTCGTGACGCCGTACTCGTGGCCGCCCTCGGTGAGCTCCTTGCCCGGGCCCTGGGTGTAGTCGAGCTCCGTGGGCATGGGGCCGGACCCCACGCGCGTGATGTAGGCCTTCATGATGCCCAGCACGCGGTCGATGTGCTTCATGCCCACGCCGGAGCCGGTCACGGCGCCACCGGCGGTGCAGTTGGAGGACGTGACGTAGGGGTACGTGCCGTGGTCGATGTCGAGGAGCGTGGCCTGCGCGCCCTCGAACAGGATGGACTTGCCCTCGTCGATGAGGTCGTTGAGCATGCGCGAGCTCTCGCAGATGTAGGGGCGCAGGCGCTCCGCCATGGGGAGGTACTCGGCGCAGATCTGCTCCACGGTGTAGGTGGGCATGCCGAAGACCTTCTCGAGCTGCGGGTTCACGCGGTCGAGCGCGCGGGCGAGCTTCTCGCGGAACACGCCCTCGTCGAGCATGTCCTGCATGCGCAGGCCGATGCGCGCCATCTTGTCCTGGTAGCAGGGGCCGATACCGCGCTTCGTGGTGCCGATGTTGTGGTCGCCGAGCAGCTGCTCGAAGGCGCCGTCCAGGTCCATGTGGTACGGCATGATGATGTGCGCGTTGCCGGACACCTTGAGATTGGCCGTGGAGATGCCGTCCGCCTCGAACGTGTCGATCTCTTCGAGCAGGACCTTCGGGTTCACCACGCAGCCGTTGCCGATGACCGAGATGCACTCCGGGTACATGATGCCCGAGGGCACCTGATGCAGGCCGTAGGTGCGGTCGCCCACCACGATGGTATGGCCGGCGTTGTTACCGCCCTGGTAGCGCACGACGCAATCGAAGTCGCGGGCGATCAGGTCGCAGATCTTGCCCTTGCCCTCGTCGCCCCACTGGGTTCCCACCAGCACTGTCGAGCCCATGAACTACTCCTCACACGCAGGGAGGCTCCCAGATGAGCTCCCCGTACCCGGCGCACCGGGCGCACAACACAACAGGTTCCATTATATCCGCATCGCGCGACGGCCACGGCCCGATCGCGAATGATACACAGCGGGTGACGGGGCGGCTGCCATAGCCGGCGGGCGGCGGGCGTCGCGCAGGCGATCCGCGGAACGCCCTGCCGGTGCGCTACCCTTCCCCGTGGATCCCGTCGAGCTCGTAGAACTTCGTCGACGCGGGCACGAAGGCCAGGTCCACGTCGCCCACCGGGCCGGAGCGGTTCTTCGCCACGATCACGCGCGTCACGCCCAGATCCGGCCGGTCGTCGCGCGAGGCCTCCTGCTCGTCGGAGGAGCGGTCGAGGAAGAGCACGATGTCGGCGTCCTGCTCAATCGAGCCCGATTCGCGCAGGTCGGAGAGCTGCGGGCGCTTGCCGGTACGGCTCTCCACGGCACGGCTGAGCTGCGAGAGCGCGATGACCGGCACGCCGAGCTCCTTCGCCAAGATCTTGAGGGCGCGGCTCATCTCCGACACCTCGACGGAGCGGTTCTCGGCGCGGCGGCCGGCCGGCGGGCTCACGAGCTGCAGGTAGTCCAGGATGATGAGCGACTTCTCCTTGTTGTGGAGCATGCGGCGCGCCTTCGCGCGAATCTCCGTCACCGTGGTGCCGGGGGTGTCGTCGATGAGGATGTCGAGCTTGGCGAGCTCCTGGGTGGCCTCGGTGATGTTCGCCCACTGCGCCGGCTCGATGCGGCCGGTGCGGAAATCGGAGATGGAAACCATGGCATGCGCGCAGATGAGGCGCTGGGCGATTTCCTTGCCCGACATCTCGAGCGAGAAGAAGCCCACCGTGTAGCCGTCGGCCGCGGCGTTGAGCGCGAGGTTGAGCGCGAAGGAGGTCTTACCGACCGCCGGGCGCGCGCCCAGGATGACGAGCTGGCCCTCGCGCAGGCCGAGCAGCAGGCGGTCGAGGCTCGGGTAGCCCGTGGCGACGCCGTGCGCCTGGCCACCGGCCGCCGCGACCTCAGCCGCCTCGTCGTAGGCCTCGATCATGAAGTCGGTGAGCGTGCGGTAGGCGTTCGAGACCTCGCGGTCGGTGATCTTGAGGATGAGCCCCTCGGCCTGCTCGACCGCTTCCTTCGCGTCGAGCGGGGCGTCGTAGGCGAGCCGGCTGATCTGGTCGGAGGCCTTGATGAGCTCGCGCAGCAGGGAGTCGCGCCGGACGATCTCGGCATGGTGCTCCCAGTTCGCCAGGGGGATCGTGTTGCCCACGAGCTCCAGGATGTAGGCCTCCCCGCCCACGGCGGCGAGCTTGTTCTCGGACGCGAGGTGGTCCACCACCGAGATGGAGTCGATGGGGATGCCGCGCTCGTTCATGGAGACCATCACGTTGAAGAGCTCGCGGTGCGCGGGACGATAGAAGTCGTCGATGCGGAGCTCGGAGATGGCGTCGTCCACCACGTCGGGCGACAGGAGCATGGCGGAGAGGACGTTCGCCTCCGCCTCGGAGTTATTGGGAAGGCCCTGGCGCGCACCGCGATCGATGGCTTCGGGGACGAAATCGTTCGGCGTCACGCGCGTTCCTTTCATTCGCCGACCTGCCCCGGCCGGATGCGGGGACTTTGCTCTGGGAGCATCATCTTAGTGCATCCACGTGCGGAGGATGCCCAGATTAGGGGTCGCAGCAGGTCAATTTCTTTCCACAGGCGCCTGTTCATAACCGCGCGCCGCGCTTCTGCGTAAACGGGAGTTTTCCACACTTTCCACAATGTGAAGCCGCCGCTGGTACTCGTTTTCCACACCACCACGCCTTAACTGGTACTATTCATTTTGCATGATTCTTTTACCAGTATTCTTGATATATAGATTTGTGCATTTCGTGAAACCGCAGGTATTTGCTCCTATCTTATTCATTGCGCAGGAAAACGGGGCTATGCATCATGCGCTCAGGGAGCTCATCGCGACGGCTTTGGCGCGCCCGACGGGGACGGTTTTTCACGTACTCCACATGCTACCTGTGGATTTCTTCAGCACTCGATTTGTCAAGCATAACTTTCAAGATGAGCTTTAACTTTGCACCGCCTCGCGCGCCGCGCATCGCTCTCCCCCACGCCCCCGGCAGATGTAAAAACACCCCAGGGGTATTTTTACACGTCAAATTACCCCTGGGGTATTTTTACATGAAGAAGGCCCGCACCCCCGAGGGCACGGGCCTTCACTCAATGCGATGAGATGGGCGGAAGCGCTACTCAGCGGCCTCGACGGCCTCCTCGACGACTTCCTCGATGATCTCCTCGGCGGCAACCGCCTCGGCGGCCTCCTCGACGATCTCCTCAGCAGCCTCCTCGGCCGCCTCCTCCGCGGTCACGCCGACGAGCACGACAACCTCAGCGCGGATGTCGCGGTACAGCGAGACGGGCACGGTGTGGGCGCCGGCAACCTTGATGGGCTTGCCGAGCTCCACGCGCTTGCGGTCGATGTCGATGCCGAGCTGGGCCTTGATGGCGTCGGCGACCATGGCGGCGGTCACCGAGCCGAACAGGATGCCCTCGTCGCCCACCTTGACGTCGACGGTGACCTGCTGGCCATCGAGCGCCGCCTTGAGCGCGTTGGCATCGGCGAGGCGCTTCTCCTCGCGCTTCGCGATGTTGTTGCGGCGCTGCTCGAGCTGCTTCAGCTCGCCCTTCGTCGCCGCAACGGCGAGCTTCTTCGGGAAGAGGTAGTTCTCGGCATAGCCCTGAGCGACATCGACGATGTCGCCCTCGCCACCCTTGCCCTTGATCTCACCAAGAAGAATGACTTTCATGAGATCTCCTAACCTACACGCCGCCGGAGCGGCGCACATTTACGCTTGGGTCCCTGCGTGCGCGCCATCCCGCGGTAGCTTGCGGAAATTGGCCCACACGTCGACGAGGCCGATGATGCTCAAGACGAACATCGTCTCGAGCGAGATCGCGAACATGATGACGACCACGCGCAGGAAGCACCCGGTGCGCCAGCGCGCGAGAAGCGCGAGGACGACGGCGAGCCCCTGGATCGTGAAGATGTACCTCACGCTCAGGAGCAGCGTCCACGAGGCCGTCCGGACGATCCCCGCAGAGGGGAACGAGAGCGTCGACGCCGCGATGCCGAGCACCGCGAGGACGAGGAGCCCCACCGCCCACAGGGGCGCGTCGAACGAGGAGGGCTGCGGGATGTGCCCGCGCGCATCCGCAGGGGACGGGCGCGATCCCGGCCGCACGGGCGAGATGCCGCCCAGCATCGAGCCCAAGCCCGCCGCCCCGACGTTCACGAGCGCCGTGGTGACGTAGACGATCGGCCAGATGCTCTCGAACACGGGCTCGAGGGCCGTGAGCGTGAGCTCGGCCTCGATCCCGCCTCCCGTATATGCGCGCGCCGCTTCCGCGAGCATCGCGCACATCGCCTCGGCGAGCCCGTAGCCCGCGCGGGCAAGCGACACCGCGTCGATTCCCATCGACACGGCGGCGCAGGCCACAACCACGAGCGAGATGGCGAGGACGCTCGCCCGCCGCTTCCACATGAGGCCGGAAACGGCGATGCACACCCCCGTGAGGGTGGCGGCGTACACCATGCTCTCGAGCCCGAACGCGAGGCACCAGGCGGCGAGCACGCCGCACGCGATGCCGATGGAGCATCCGAAGCCCTTGAGCCCGAAGCGCTCCGCCTGCGTCCGCAGCCCCATCG
Organism: [Collinsella] massiliensis; assembly: GCF_002161605.1. NCBI lineage: Bacteria > Bacillati > Actinomycetota > Coriobacteriia > Coriobacteriales > Coriobacteriaceae > Enorma > [Collinsella] massiliensis. Next base: position 70,302 of record NZ_NFIE01000011.1, read on the forward strand.
CCAGGCACGGAAGCCCGAGCATGGGGTAGCGCGCCATGATGGCGACGGAAGCGGCCACGCCCACGTACCAGAGCAGTCCCGAGCGGGAACCGTCGGGGCGGGTGGCGGCCGGAACCAGGTCGGTTCCCGTCACGTCATGTCGCTCGCCGGGTGTCATCATGAAGCGAAGAGCCGGCTGCTAGTCGCGGTTGCGGCCGCCGCGGGAGGAAACCACGGGAACCGCATACGGCAGAAGCGCCATCTCGCGAGCGCGCTTGATGGCGTTCGCGATGTCATGCTGGTGTTGCGTGCAAGCGCCAGTGACGCGACGCGGCTTGATCTTGCCGCGGTCGGTCATGTACTTACGGAGAAGCTGAGTATCCTTGTAATCGATGTACTCGGTGTTCTCCTTGCAGAACTGGCAGTACTTACGACGCGGCTGACGTGCTGAGTAATCATTAGCCATGTCAAAATACCTTTCGTGTGACACGGGGGCTCACGCCTCCGTGCGTTCGTGCAAGCCAGCCCGCCTAGAACGGGATATCCTGATCGAAGAAATCCGCTGCCGGCGGGGTCTGGACGGGAGCCTGGGGTCGGGGCTGGGGCTGCGGCGCGTAGCCATGGGAAGCCTGCTGGGGCGCGTGGGCATACCCGCCGTCACCCTGGTTGGAGCGGCTCATGAACTCGATCTCATCGACGATGACCTCGAGCTTGCTGCGACGCTGGCCGTCGCGCTCCCACGAGCTGTAGCGCAGCTTGCCCTCGATGGCGACCTTGGATCCCTTGCTGAGGTAGCGGCTCACCGCCTCCGCGCGCGCGCCGAACATGGTGCAGTCCACGAAGTTGGGGTAATCCTCCCATTCGCCGGTCTGCGGGTTGCGGCGACGGTCGTTCACCGCCACGCCGAACGAGAGCACCTGCGTGCCGCCGCTCGTCATGCGCAGTTCCGGGTCTCGGGTGAGGTTGCCGGAGATATTCACTCGGTTGATGCTCATACGTGCTCACTACCTCTCATGTTTCGGGACGCGCGCGGCGGCCAGGCCGTCCGCATGGTGGCGCGCCCCTTCCATACGGATCTACTCCTTGTCGTCACGACGGACGATCATGTGGCGCTCCACCGCATCGGTGATGCGGAGAACGCGATCGAGCTCGGCGATCGACGCGGGATCTGCATGGAAGTTGATGAGGGTGTAGTCACCTTCGGTGAGGTTGTTGATCTCGTAAGCGAGCTTGCGCTTACCCCACTCCTCAACGTTGTCAACCTTGCCGTTCGCCTCGGCGATCGTGGTGTCGATGCGCTTCATCACCGCGAGACGGGTCTCGGGGTCGAGGGAAGGGTTGACGAAGAACAGCAGTTCATAGGCCTTCATGTGGTCACCTCCTCTGGACAAACGGCTTCGGGTCGTGAAGGTGCGCCCGAAGCAGGAAAGGACTCAGCTACTATAGCCGCTTGCCCGGCGAATCTCAAGGAGGCGCAGCTACCACCTCATGAGTTTCACAAATCCCCGCAGGTCACGCCTGCAAGATGCGCCAGGCGGGAGCGGCTCCCCCGCGTCCCTTCCATGCACCGCAAGCATCTCATGCCGACCCGACAGATTTCCCGGCGAACCTTGCACGAACCTGGCAGAAACCTTGTCTCCGATCTGGCACGCGCGCATCCGCCCAGCTGGCAGGCCGCCCATCGCGTGCAGGCGGCCATACCAGTGAGAACCACCCAGGCGAAATCACCACGCCGATTCCACGAGCTCGCGCCGCACGCCTCCCCGCGCGCGGCGCCGCAAGCCGCCCGAAATGCAAAAAAGCCCGCTGCCGCACGGGCAACGGGCTTCACGATCTGCTGGCGGAGGAGGAGGGATTCGAACCCTCGTACCCGGGGTTACCGGATAAACGGTTTTCGAGACCGCCGCATTCAACCACTCTGCCACCCCTCCGCATGGGGTGCATCGGCGCGCCCAGGGTGAGGGCGCGCCGGGGAAAGCAACTGGCGGAGAGTCAGGGATTTGAACCCTGGAGACGCTTTTGACGCCTACACGATTTCCAATCGTGCTCCTTCGGCCACTCGGACAACTCTCCGTTGTTAGCACACGAAATTGTACCGTATCTCCCCCATATTGCAAACGTCTATTTTATGTGCACATGTGGCAGCGATGGCGCGGCCCCTGTCATACTGGTGCGCGGTGCCCCGCACCGCCCCTGGAAAGGATCGCAGATGCCCGAAGCGCTCGCCACACAGCTCCCCGTCATCGCCGCCGCCTCCAGCGCGGGCGGCTCGCTCGCCCAGCCGGCGACCATCCCCATCGGCATCGAGATGTTCGTCGTCGTGGTATCCGCGACCACGGGCGTGCTCTCGGCGCGCCAGCACAAGCTCGATTACGTGGGCGCGCTGTGGCTCGCCCTGCTCGTGGGCCTCGGCGGCGGCCTGCTGCGCGACATCATCCTGCAGGTGGGCGACGTCTACATCCTGAAGCAGCCGCTCGCCATCCCCGTCGCGCTCATCGCCGCGACGGTGGTGTTCGTCTTCCCCATGATCATCGAGAACCAGAACCGCCTCATCGCGGTGCTCGACATCTTCGCCGTGGGCCTCTACGCCGTGCTGGGCGCGGACAAGGCGCACGCCTACGGTTTCGAGCCCACGGTCTGCATCATGATGGGCTTCTTCACGGCCGTCGGCGGCGGGATGCTCCGCGACATCTGCCTCGCGGAGACCCCAGGCATCTTCCAACGCAGCAACTTCTACGCCATCTGCGCCATCGCCGGCGCCGGCGCCTACATCCTGCTCGTCGAGGCGCTCGGCGTGAACAGCATGATCGCCCTTGTGGCCGGCACCGCCGTCGCCATGGTGCTGCGCTGGGCGTCGCTCCACTACAACATCCAGACCCCCACCGAGGTCAACCTCGCCCGCGTGGTGCCGCGGCGCCGGCGCTCGGCCGAGGGCGGAGGCGCCCCCGCACGGCGCGGCAGCACGGGCCGCTCGCCCGACGCGCTCGCCGAGCGGCGCGAGCGCACCCTCGCCGACATCGAGGAGCGCCGCGAGCAGGAGCGCCGCAGCGAGGCGCTCTCCCGCATCGCCCGCAGCCGCCGCAAGCGCGCCCAGCGCCGCATCGACGTGTAGCCGCCCGCGAGACCTGCCCGCGCTCGAGCCCAGCCTCAGCTCAACAAAAAAAGGGACGAGCGCCCCGTGGAGCGCCCATCCCCTATCGCATACGGCAGCGCGCCGGCCGCGCCGCCTCTGTTCCCGTGTCCTACTTTTTCACGAGGCCCGCGCGCACGGCCGCCTTCTTGCGGTCGGTCGCGTTCAGGATGCGCTTGCGCAGGCGGATGTTCTTCGGCGTGACCTCGACGAGCTCGTCGTCGGTGATGTACTCGAGCGCCTCCTCGAGCGTGAATGTGCGCGGCGGCGTGAGCTGCACGGCGATGTCGGCGGTGGAGGAGCGCTGGTTGCCCAGGTTCTTCGTGCGCGCCACGTTCACCACCATGTCGCCCGGCTTGCTGCGCTCGCCCACGATCATGCCCTCATAGCACTCGGTGCCCGGCTCCACGAAGAGCTGGCCGCGCTCCTGCAGCGTGCCGAGCGCGTAGGCCACGGCCTTCTCGGTGGTCATGGAGATCATGGCGCCGTTGTTGCGACCGCCGAGCTCGCCCGCATAGGGGCCGTACTCCAGGAACGTGTGGTAGAACACGGCCTCGCCGTGGGAGACGTTCAGGATGCGGTTCTTGAGGCCCATGACGCCGCGCGTGGGGATGCGGAACTCCAGGTGCGTGACGGTGCTGCCCGCGTGCATGCTCACCATGGTGCCGCCAGCGTTGCCGAAGACCTCGATGACCTTGCCGGAGTACTCATCCGGGCACTCCACCACGGCCTGCTCGACGGGCTCGAGCTTGTTGCCGTGCTCGTCGGTCTTGATGAGCACGCGCGGGCGGCCCACCTGGAACTCGTAGCCCTCGCGGCGCATGGTCTCCATGAGCACGGAGAGGTGCAGGATGCCGCGGCCGGAAACCTCCACGCCGCTCTTGTCCTCGAGCTCCTCGATGCGCATGGTCACGTTGTTCTCGCCCTCGCGCTCCAGGCGCTCCTTGAGCTGGCGCGCGCCCACGATGTCGCCGTCGCGGCCGACGAGCGGCGAGGTCGAGGCCTCGAACACGACGGAGAGCGTGGGCGGGTCGATCTCGATGGGATCGAGGTGCACGGGGTGCTCCGGGTCGGTGTACACGTCGCCGATGTCCGTGCGGTCGATGCCCACCACGGCGGCGATGTCGCCCGCCTGCACCTCGGTGCACTCGGTGCGGCCGAGGTAGTCGAAGGTGTAGAGCTGCTTCACCGTGGCGGTGGAGCTCGAACCGTCGTTCTTCACCACGAGGATCTGGTCGCCGTCGTGGATGGTGCCCGAGAACACGCGGCCGATGCCGATGCGACCCACGTAGCTCGAGTGGTCGATGGTCATGCACTGCATGGCGAGCGGCGCGGTCTCGTCGACCTCGGGCGCGGGCATCTCGTGGATGATCATGTCGAGCAGCGGGTACATGTCGTCGCCGTCGGCCGCCGGGTCGAGGCGCGCGTAGCCGTTCACCGCGCTCGCGTACACCACGTGCTCCATGGCGAAGTCGAGCTGCTCGTCGGTGGCGCCGAGGTCGGCCATAAGGTCGAGGCAGTCGTTGTAGGCGCGGTCGGGGTCGGCGCCCGGGCGGTCGATCTTGTTGAGCACGATCATGATCTTGAGGCCGGTGTCGATGGCGTGGCGCAGCACGAAGCGCGTCTGCGGCATGGGGCCCTCGAAGGCGTCCACGAGCAGCAGCGCCCCGTCGGCCATCTTGAGCACGCGCTCCACCTCGCCGCCGAAGTCGGCGTGGCCGGGGGTGTCGATGATGTTAATCTTGACGCCCTTGTACTCGATCGAGCAGTTCTTGGCGAGGATGGTGATGCCACGCTCGCGCTCCTGGTCGTTGGAGTCCAGCACGCGGTCCTCGACCTGCTGGTTCGCGCGGAAGGCGTCCGTCGCGCGCAGCAGCTTGTCCACGAGCGTGGTCTTGCCGTGGTCGACGTGGGCGATGATGGCGATGTTTCTCAGATTCTCGACGCGCATAGTGCAGCTCCTTGCCTCGTTCTATCTGGAAGCCGGTTCGGGAACCGCCTCGCCTGCGCGCGACTGGTGAGCGCAGCGAATGGAGCGCGCAGGCGAGGCGGTTCCCGAACCGACATGCTCGTACATGATGCAAACGGAATGCGCGGCGAGAAGCCTTTGGGCTGATGAACGACAGGGCACCGAACTCGCGGCGTCTCCTAGCGCAAACGTTAGAAATTGTAAACGATTTCTAGATGAACGGCGGCTCTTCTCCCGCGGGCGCGGGGTCGCTCCATACAAATTCATCGCCGGCGCCGGCGTTCTCATAGGCCACATAGGCCGAATAGCCCACCGGGGCGCCCTCCTCGTCCGTGAGGCCGCGCTCATAGAAGCTCACGAGCACGGCATCCTGGTAGCAGCTCTCCAGGCGGACGACGCCCGCGTACGCGACGGCGTAGCGCTCGATGCGCCCGAGCCCCTCGTCGCGGTTGCCGCGCGCGTTCTCCTTGATGAGCGCCTGCGCCGCCTCGAGGCAGGCATCCATGCCGTCCTCGGCGAACGCCGCCTCGATGCGCCCCTGGCCGGCGTCCTCGGCGCACGCGAGCACGCCGGGGTCGCGCCCCTCCGCGAGCTCGTCGAGCATGTAACCGATCACATCGCAGACCATCGCGTCGAGTTCGGGCGAGACCGCCCCCGTGGCCGCGTCCCGTGCATCGTGAGAATCCCTCGGCATCGTCAATCGCCCCCATCGCCTTCGTCTGAAGCGAGTATATCGAAACGGCCTTGAAACGGCGAATCGCGGCGGCCACAGCGCCGGCGAGCTGCCAGGCCCCGGCGTCGCGCCGGGCTGCCGTGACGCCGGGGCCCGCCCTAGAGCCGCGCGGCCTCCTGCGCCACGCGGCGCGCCGCATCGCGCAGGCGCACGAGCTCCGCGTTGCGCCTCCGCAGCACCGACACCTGGCCGGACAGCATGACCGCGTCCACGATGCCCCACACCGTGAGCATGGACGCCACGGAGACGACGAGCACGCCCAGCGTCCCGCGCGCGCGGGAGAACAGCAGCGTCGCCGCCGCGGCGACGGCCGCCATGCCCGCCATGGCGCGCCGGCGCTCGACGAGCGTCCGCAGCTGCGCGACCACTGCGAGCCGCGCCGTCTCGGCCGCGCGCGCCCGGGCCTCCGCCTCGAACCGGATGGCCTCCGGCGAGCTCCCCGGAGCGCCCGCGCCCCGGGCGGACGCCGCGCCCGCCGTGCGCCCGTGAGCCCCGGCGCGAGCGGCCGAGCCCCTGCCCGCACCGTTCAGCAGCACGTCGCGCGCCTCGTTGATGCGCTTCATCTGCTGCTCGGCGCGGGCGCGGAGGCGCTTGTTCTCGCCGAACTTGTCGGGATGGAGCATCTGCGCGAGCTCGCGGTGCGCGGCGGCTATCTCCTCGCGCGACGCGCCGGGCTCCACGCCCAGCACGCTCAGCGCCTCGTCCCGCGTCATGCGCGTCCCTCGCCCGCGCAGCGCCTCACCGAAACCCGTTCCACGCGCGCCGCGCTACATGGAGCCGAGCTCGCCGACCACATGGCCCACGCGCTCCTCGGTATCGAGCACGGGCACGCCCTCGTAGCGGAAGAAGCGCGCCGGATCATGCATGAGGTCCTCGAGCGGCACGAGCACGAAGTCGCGCTCGCCGAGCTTGGGATGCGGTAGGCGCAGCTTATCGCCGCCATGCGTCTCGCCGTCCATCCAGAGCAGGTCGCAATCGATGACGCGCGGCCCGTTGCGTCGGGCGCTGCGCGTGCGGTTCCTCCCCAGCTTGTCCTCGACCTCGAGCAGCTTGTCGAGCAGCACCGTCGGCGCGAGCTCGGTCTTGATCTCGATGACCGCGTTCGCGAAGGGCGCCTGCCGTGTCTCGTAGGCCGGCTCGCTCTCGTAGATGCGCGAGCAGTTCGAGACGCAGGTGAGCGGGATCTCGGCGATGAGGTCGCGGGCGGCGCGGATGTTGTCCAGGCGCTGCCCCTTGTTGGAGCCGAGCGCCACGAAGGCGCGGCGCGGGTTGGGGCGCGCCACCGCCCAGAAGCCGTTGAGGAACTGCGCGAACCCCGCGACGTTGTGCACGCGGACGATGTTCGCGCCGTTCTCGATGGCGCCCAGGCACACGCCGAACGTCGCGGCGTCGCGGTCGGCCGCCTCCTCGACGCCCGAGATCGCGCCCACGAAGCGCTTGCGCGAGACCGCGCACAGCAGCGGGTAGCCGAGCGAGGCCATCTTGACCGTCTCGCGCTGGATGATGATGTCCTCGTTCGTCGACTTGCCGAAGCCGGCGCCCGGGTCGATGCAGATGCGCTCGCGCGCCACGCCCGCGCGCATGAGGGCGCGCGCCTGGTCGGACAGGAAGCCCATGATGTGGCGCATGATGGGCGCGGAGTCCGGCAGGGTGAACCGGCGCAGCTGCGAGGTGCTCACGTACGCCTGCGCCTGGCGAGACGCGCGGTTCATCATGGCGGCGAGCTCGTCGGTCATGATCGGCGAGGCGCCGCCCGCGGCGCCCTCGGCCGCCTCCAGCGCGTCCGGGGCGGCGGGCGCCTCCCCTTCGGCCTCGGCGCCATCGTGCGCGGGCGCCGCCGCGAAGGCATCGGCGAACGGAAGCTGCTGCTGCGTGTACCCGCTCGAGAGCTTCGGCGTGCCCAGCAGGCGCGTGCGCGAGCGCTTCTGACCCCTGCCGCTCTTCGCCGCGGCGGCCTCCTCCTCGGCCTCGCGGGCGCGCTCCGCCATGTAGGCCGCGGCGGAGGTGTCGAGCTGCACCGCCGTGCGCGCATGCGTGGGCTGGTCGGACACCTCGCCCGCATGCACGATGATGACGCCGCAGGTGCTCGACTGCACGAAATCGACCATCTTGGGGTCGGTGAAGCCCGTCACGTCGTTCACGATCGACGCGCCCACGCGCACGGCCGCCTTCGCGACCTCCACGTGGCGCGTGTCGATGGACACAATCGCGCCCTTCTGCGCGAGCGCCCGCACGACGGGCAGGACGCGGCGCGCCTCCTCGTCCGCATCGACCGGATGGAACCCGGGGCGCGTCGACTCGCCGCCCACGTCGATGATGTCGGCACCGGCATCGAGCATCGCCACGCCATGGGCGATCGCCGCATCGGCATCGAAGTGCTCACCACCGTCGCTGAACGAGTCGGGGGTGACGTTGAGCACGCCCATAATGCGCGGGCGATCGAACGTGAGGGTGTACTTTCCGCAGCTCCATGCCTTGATGTCTTGAGCCATGAGGAAGTCCTTTCGAAAAGACGCGTTCCCCTATTGTATCCACACGCGAAACGCCGCGCCGCCTTCCGCCAAAATGATAAAAACCAGCCTGTCTGGGTTTTATCACTTCCCCAGCCTTTAGAACGAGAACGCCTGGGCGATCTCGCACGAGATGAGCACGTCGGCGGCCGCATCCTGCGGCGTGGGGTCGCGGTTCACGATAACGAGCTTATCCCCCTGGAAATAGCGGGTGAGCCCCGCCGCCGGGTAGACCACGAGCGACGTCCCGCCGATCACGAGCAGGTCGGCCTGGGCGATGGCGCGCACCGCCCCCTCGAGCACGCGCTCGTCGAGCGGCTCCTCGTAGAGCACCACGTCGGGCTTCACCGTGCCGCCGCACACCGGGCACACGGGCACGCCGCGGCCGTCCTCGTGCTCGCGCGAGCACACCCATCGGGCGTCGTAGACCGCCCCGCAACCCTGGCAGATGTTGCGGTGCACCGACCCGTGGAGCTCCCAGACGCGCCGCGACCCCGCCGCCTGGTGCAGGCCGTCGATGTTCTGCGTCACCACGGCATCGAGCTTCCCCACGTGCTCGAGCGCGGCGAGCGTCCGGTGGCACGCGTTGGGCTGCGCGTCGAGCGCCACCATGCGCTCGCGGTAGAAGCGGAAGAACTCGGCCGGGTGCTCGACGTAGAACGAATGCGAGAGCATCGTCTCGGGCGGATAGTCGAAGTGCTGCCGATACAAGCCGTCGACGCTGCGGAAATCCGGGATGCCGCTCGCGGTGGACACGCCCGCGCCGCCGAAGAAGACGGCGTGCTCGTGCTCGTCGAACAGGCGCTCGAGCGTCTGCGCCGCACGGGCAGCGTCGGTGATGGGTTCTGCGTGATGGGCCATGGCTTCCTCCCTCGCTCGCCAAGCCGCGCAAACGCGCACGGTATCATGATACCCGTCTGAACGCGCCGGGCGGCGCCCCGGGCACCCCGGAGCCGCCGCGGCAGCCCACCCGACCCCCGCGCATTGGAGCGACCATGGAAACCTATTCGTTCGCCTCATGGAACGTGAACGGCCTGCGCGCCGTGCTGAAGAAGGAACCGAGCTTCGAAGAGATCGCGCGCGAGCTCGACGCCGACATCCTCGCCCTGCAGGAGACGAAGCTCCAGGACGGCCAGGTCTCCCTCGAGCTCCCCGGGTACACCCAGGTGTGGAGCTACGCCGAGCGCAAGGGCTACTCCGGCACCGCCGTGTTCGCGCGCACCGAGGCGCTCGGCGAGCCCCTCTCCGTGCGCCACGCGGACAGCTTGCTGCCCTTCGCGGGCGAGGGCGACGCCGCGCAGCTCGTGGCCGAGGCCGCCACGGAGGGCCGCGTGTGCGCCCTCGAGTTCGAGCGCTTCTGGTTCGTGGACGTCTACACCCCGAACGCCAAGGAGGGCCTCGCGCGCATCGAGTGCCGCATGGCCTGGGACGACGCGTACCGCGCGTTCCTGAAGGGCCTGGAGGACGAGACGGGCAAGCCCGTGATCACCTGCGGCGACTTCAACGTGGCACACGAGGAAATCGACCTCAAGAACCCCAAGAGCAACCGCGGCAACGCCGGCTTCTCGGACGAGGAGCGCGGCAAGTTCAGCGAACTCGTCGCCGCCGGGTTCACCGATACGTTCCGCCTGCTCCACCCCGACGAGACGGGCGCCTACAGCTGGTGGAGCTACCGCTTCAATGCCCGCAAGAACAACGCGGGCTGGCGCATCGACTACTTCCTGGTGAGCGACTCGATCGCCGGCCAGGTGCGTGAGGCGGACATCCGCTCCGACATCTTCGGCAGCGACCACTGCCCCGTCACCCTCACCATCGAGCTCTAGGGAGCCGGCGAACATTTGCCCCAGCGTTTTGACGTCCCGGGAATGTAAATTTACCCCAGGGGTTATTTGACATTCCCGCAGGGGTTTCTCGTCACACAAATCTGTCGGGGACGTCAAATAACCCCTGGGGTAAATTTACATTCCCGGGCTGCCCTGCCTCTACAGCGTCATGTTCGGTTCCGCGTCGATATCGAGCGGGGCGAACTCGCCGCGCTCGAGCTTTCGCCGCGCGACCTCGGCGATCATCGCCGCGTTGTCCGTGCATGCGTTGCGCGGCGGCAGCGTGACGCGCACGCCTTGGCGGCCGAGCTTCTTCACCATCATCTCGCGCAGGTGCGGATTCGCCGCCACGCCGCCCCCGATGCAGTACTCACGCGCCCCGGTCTCGCGCAGGGCGCCCCAGGCCTTCTTATACTGCACGTCGAACACCGCGGCCTCGAACGAGGCGGCGAGGTCGGGCAGGTGGATGGTGCGGCCCGCCTCCGTCTCCTGCTCGATGTAGTTCACCACCGCGGTCTTGAGCCCGGAGAGCGAGAAACGGTAGTCGCCCTTGCGGTTGAGCGCACGCGGGAAGTCGATGGCCTTGGGGTTGCCCGTCTCGGCCAGGCGGGAGATGATGGGGCCGCCCGGGTATCCCAGGCCGAGCGCCTTCGCCACCTTGTCGAACGCCTCGCCCACCGCGTCGTCGAGTGTCTCGCCCAGCACGCGGTAGTCGCCCCAATCGCGCACGTGCACGAGCATGGTGTGCCCGCCGGAAACGAGTGTGAAGATGAAGGGCGGCTTGAGGGTGGGCTCGGCGAGCAGATTCGCAAAGAGGTGCCCTTCGAGGTGGTTGACGGCGATGAGCGGCACGTCCGCCGCGTACGCCAGGCCCTTCGCGAAGGCCACGCCCACCACGAGCGCGCCCACGAGACCCGGCCCCTGCGTGACGCCGACCGCGGCGAGTTCGCGCGGCTCGAGTGCGCCGCCCGTAAGGCCGAGCGCGGCGGCCGCCTCCTCGAGCGCGGCGTCGATCACCCCCACGATAGCCTCGACGTGCTTGCGAGACGCGATCTCGGGCACGACGCCGCCGAAGCGCGCGTGGAAGTCGATCTGCGTCGAAACCTGGTTCGCAAGCAGCGCGCCCTCGGAATCGATGATCGCCGCCGCCGTCTCGTCGCACGAGCTCTCGATGGCGAGCACGAGCTTGCGGCGCGCGATCTCCGCGCGCTCCTCGTCGGAACGAGCGGGAGCGGCGAGCGGCCAGGCGCGCATCGCGGCGGCGGTTGGCTCGGGCGAGGCCGCGTCGACGGGCAGCACGAGCGGGAGCTGCGCCTTCATGATGATGGCATCGGCACCCTGCCCGTAGTACCCCGGACGCACGCCGGCCTGCGCGAACCCGAGCGCGCGATATAGCGAGCGCGCGCCCACGTTTGCCGCCTCGACCTCGAGCGAGGCGGTCGTGCACCCGAGCATCTGAACGTCGTAGCTCACATGGGAGAGCAGCTTGCGCGCGATGCCCTGGCGCCGGTGCCCGTCCGCGACCGCCACGTCGAGGATCTCGATGTCGTGTTCGACGACCATGCCGCCCGCGAATCCCACGAGCTCGCCGTCATCGTGCGCGACCCACCAGCTCCGCGGGACTGCCGGCTCGCTGAATTCCCCTAGGAACTGCTCGGCAGTCCACGGGGTGTGCCCCGCACCCTCGAAGCAGGCACGCTCCAAGTGCGCCGCCGCCTCGGCGTCCGCAGGCCCCATGGGACGGAACTGCAGGTGCCGACCGGCCAGCTCCTCGGCGACGCCTGTCACCTCGCTGCGCGCGCTCTGCTGGAGCCCCAGGCGCTTGCGCTCGTTCTCCTCGGCATCCGAGAGCCGCGTGTAGATGGGCAGCACGACCGCGGGATCGCCCGTGCCCTCCACGCCGCCTGCGCGCTCGCACGCGGCGCGCCATGCGAGCGCCAGCCCCTCGCCGCTCGGCCACCACAGCGCGCGGTCGATGCGCGTCGTGAGCCCTGCGGCATCGAAGCGGTCGCCGTAGCGCACGAGGCCGTCGCCCGTGAGCTGCAGCCGGTCGGCATCGTCCCGTGCGGCCCACTCCTCCACCGCCTGCGCAGCCTTGACCACACGCTCCCGGTCGAAGAGCCGGTGCGCGCCCTCATCGTCCAGCGTATAGAGCGCGGGGTACACCTCGCCGCGCATCGCGTCCGCCGCCACGCCGAGGAGCCCGCGCACGCCGGCGCGCCACGCCGTCCACGCGGTCGCGTCGAGCGTCGACACGCCGTAGAGCGGCACGTTCGCGCCCCGCGCCAAGCCCTTCGCCGTCGAGATGCCGATGCGCACCCCCGTGAACGAGCCCGGGCCGCGACCGACGAGGTACGCATCCACGCCCTCGCGCGCGACCCCCGCCTCGGCGAGCGCGGCGTCGAGCGTCTTGATGAGCTCGATGTTCGCGTGCCGCCGGCACAGATGGTCGCCCGAGGCGAGCACCTCGACGGCGTCCTCCGCGCCGCCGACCCGCGCGACCGCGCATGCGAGCATGTCCGTCGAGGTGTCGATCGCGGCAATGGTGTGTGTCTCGGCCCAGTTTTTCATCTCTCGCGTCCTTTTGTGGTGGAAAAATTCAGATATGCACGATTCGCGTCGCCCCGTCGGCGCTCGTCGCCGGTCGCGGAGCGCCCCGCGCGAAGCAATCCTGCGGTTTTGTCGCGCGAAGCGCTCGCGGGTCGCGCGACTCCCGCGTGAGCGGGGCTCGTGGGGTGCCGGAATCGTGCATATCTGAATTCCAGCACCACGTTTTGCCCGCTCCGCTCAAAAAACCCGCCCGCACGGCGCGCTAGGCGCCCGCAGCCGCACCGACCGCCGCGTCGATCGCCTCCGCAAGCTCCTCTGCGCGCCCGCCGTGCGCCTCCAGCGAGATGGTGCGCGTCGACTCGCCCGTGTGCGCGATCACGACGCCCAAAAACTCATCCGTCAGCTCATCTTGGAACTGCTCGCCCCATTCCAACAGGCACGCGCCCTCGTATCCGAGCACGTCGAAGATGCCCGTGTCCTCGAGCTCGTAGGCATGCTCCAGGCGGTACAAGTCGAAGTGGAAAAGCGGGATCCGGCCGCCGTCGTGCACGGCCATGAGCGCGAACGTGGGGCTCGTCACCGGATGCGCGTCGCCTAAGCCGCGCGCCACGCCCTTGGTGAAATGCGTCTTCCCCACGCCGAGGCCGCCCGTGAGCACGAGCACGTCGCCGTCCGCGAGCAAGGGCGCCACGAGCTCGCCGAAGCGCTCGGTATCCTCCTGCGACGCGCTGAGATACCGGCGCGGGCCCTCCCTGCGCAGCGTCATCGCGGCTCCTCGATCGAAGGGAGCGGGGAATCCGCCGGACTCGTCACCGGGCTCGCAGCATCGCCTTGCGCAGCAGCCTCGGCGCCAGCGGGATGACGCGCGAGCCAGTCGCCGAGCATGCGGAAGTCCGCCTCGAGCAGCTCCTGCCAGGCAGGGTTGCGCAGCGCCGCAGCCGGGTGGAACGTCGGCATGACGGTGAAGTGGCCCGTCTGGTGGAAGCGGCCGCGCAGGCGGGTGATGCCCGTCTCGGTCTTGAGCACGAAATGCGTGGCGGGGTTGCCGAGCGTCACGATCACGTCCGGCCAGATGCTGCGGATCTGCTCGCGCAGGAACGGCGAGCAGGCCAGAACCTCGTCGGGCTTGGGGTCGCGGTTTCCCGGCGGGCGGCATTTCAGCACGTTCGCGATATAGATTTCCTCGCGCGTAAGGCCGGCGAGCGAGAGGATCGCGTTGAGGTTCTCGCCGGCGCGCCCCACGAACGGCTCGCCCTGGAGATCTTCATTGCGCCCCGGCGCCTCCCCCACGAACATGACGCGCGCATGGGGGTTGCCCACGCCGAACACGATGTTCGTGCGCGTCTGGCAGAGCTCGCACAGGCGGCAATCGCCCATCACGGCGCGAATCTCCTCCAGCGACACCTCGCGCGGTTTCTGGTGCGTGTGCCCGGGAATATGCATGATGCCCATCGTGGACTCCTCGCTTCGCTTCCCGCCACGGCATGGGCGCCCTGGCGTCGAGACCTGTGGTATGGCGCGGCCGAGCCGGCGCGACCTAGAGGTACACCTTCTCCAACCGCATGCCGAAGTCGCAGGCGACCTCGTAGTTGATGGTGCCGCGCAGGCGCGCCATCTCGTCCATGGTGATCTCCGCGTCCCCGTCGCGGCCGATGATGGTCACCATGTCGCCGTGCTCCGCTTCCGGAATCTGGTGGATCGGGGTTTGCTGGATGGCGAACATGCACTGGTCCATGCAGATGTTGCCCACCTGATGCGCGCGCTCGCCGCGATAGAGCACGTCCATCCGGTTGGAGAGCGTGCGCGAGAGGCCGTCCGCGTATCCCAGGGGAATCGTACAGATCTGGACGGCGGTGCGCGGGACGCGGTACGTGAAGCCGTAGCTCACGCCCTCGCCCATGGCCGGATGCGTCGTGCGGGTGATGCGCGCCCGCACGCTCATGACCGGCTCGAGCGGCATGCGCGCCGCGGCCGCCTCGCACGGCTGCAAGCCGTACAGACCGATGCCCACGCGCACCATATCGTAGCGCGTGGTGGTGTCGAGCATCGTCGCGGGGGTGTTGTCGCAGTGCACCGTGCCGCACGAGAACCCAGCGTCCTGCATCGCCCGGACCGCCTCGTCGAAGCGCTTGCACTGCAGCCGATAGTCCCAGCCGTCCACGTCGTCGGCGGTGGCGAAGTGCGTGAACACGCCGTCGCATGCCAGGCCGCGATGGAAATCGATGCCGCGGCGGAACTCGAGCACCTCGGTGTAGTGCACTCCGATGCGGTTCATGCCCGTCTCGATAGCGAGGTGGTACTTGCCCACCGTCCCGGCCTGCACGGCGCCCTCGCCATAGGCGAGCGCGAACTCCATCGTGTAGACCGTGGGCATGATCTCGTGCTCGAGCAAGAGCGGGATCGCGCCGATCGGCGGCTCGCTCAGCAGCAGGATGGGAAGGGTGATGCCGCTCTCGCGCAGCCGCACGCCCTCCATGACCGTCGCCACGGCGAACATGTCCGCCCCGGCGGACTGCATCACGCGCGCGCACTCCGCCGCGCCGTGGCCGTAGGCGTCTGCCTTGACCACGCAGCACAGGCGCTGACGCGGCCCGAGCAGCCCCCTGAACGCGCGCACGTTCCTGCGCAGCGCTCCGCGATCGATCTCGACCCACGCCCAGCGCGTCTGGGGCACCTTCTCCATGGGCATGCCGCTCACGCCCCCTTCGCGGTCGTCGCGGGCACGTCTTCGAGCCCCTTGAGCGCCTCTTCGGATGCAAGCGCCATGGCATCGCCGATGACATCGATCAGGTCGGTGGCGATGACGCTCTTCTCGCCGTAGCGGTCGGCGGCGATGAAGCCGGTATAGGAATGGAGCGAGACGGCATAGGAGCACAGCAGCTCCCACGGCCCCTCGTAGGCATGGTTGAGCGCGACGGTTCCCGCAA
Source organism: [Collinsella] massiliensis (assembly GCF_002161605.1). Classification (NCBI taxonomy): domain Bacteria; kingdom Bacillati; phylum Actinomycetota; class Coriobacteriia; order Coriobacteriales; family Coriobacteriaceae; genus Enorma; species [Collinsella] massiliensis. The sequence goes on from NZ_NFIE01000011.1 coordinate 85,923, forward strand.
CGATGCCCGAGAGCACATCCCCCGTCCCCGCCGTGGCCATCGATGCCGGGCCGGAGACCGGCAGCAGGACCTTCTCGACGCCGGCGACGGCCGTGACCGGGCCTTTCGCGATAACGATGAAGTTGTCGGAACCAGCAGCCCACAACAGGCGCTGGGCAGCCTCGATGGCGCCCCCCAGATCGCGCACCGCCTCCTCGTCCACCAAGCGGGACAGCTCGCGGTAGTGCGGCGTCAGGATGAGTGGTGCCTCGCGACGGTACAGCTCCGGCGTCTCGTCGAGACCGCCGATCGAGAGCTTGGAGAGGCAGTTGAGCGCATCGGCGTCGAGCACGAGCGGCACATCGAGCTTGAGGAGGCCGGACACCACGTCGATGCAGCCGGCGGCCGTGGTGATGCCCGGGCCGCACAGCACGCACGAGAACTTCTTCGCCGCATCGCACACCGCGCGCCGCGCGGCCGCGCCGAAGGCTCCGCGCGAATCTGCCGGGATGTCGATGACGGGCACGGAGGGCAGCGCCATGCGGATGAGGTTCGCGCAGGTGGCGGGGGTGGCGACCGCGACGTATCCGGCTCCGGCGCGGGCAGCGGCTTTCGCGGCCATAATCGCGGCGCCCGGATAGCTGCTCGAACCCGCTACGACGAGCACGGATCCGCGCGAATATTTATCGATGTTCGAGGGCAGCGGCTCGAGGAAGTCGATGAGGTCGATGGGCTCCACCATCTCAGCCGCATGGTCGACGTCGTCGATGACCTCGTCCAGACGGTCATACAGCCCGCCGCAGAGAATCTCACCGGTGTAATCCGGGCCGTCGGCGCTATACAGGCCGATCTTGGGCGCGAGCATCGTGGCCGTGCGCGCCGCGCGGATGGCGTCCTCCTCGACCGTGCCCGTCTCGGCATCGAGGCCTGAGGGCACGTCGATGGCGACGACCTCGGCGGCGAGCTCGTTGACGGTGGGAATCCAGATGGAGAAGGGCGAACGCAGGCTCCCATGGAAGCCGGTGCCCAGAATGGCGTCGACCACGACGTCCGCACGGGAGACGAGCTCCGCGAGCTCGTCGCGCGAAGGCCCGATGACGATGTTCACATCGCGCCCCGCCGTGCGACGGGCGACGTGCCGGGCGAGCGCGGCAGGGATCTCATCGGGCTCGACCGGGCTCACCACGTCGACATCGATGCCCTTATGGGCGAGGATGTCGGCTGCGACCCACCCGTCGCCGCCGTTGTTGCCGAAGCCGACGAGGATGAGCACGCGCTTGGGGTCCGATGCGGCGACGACCGAGGCCGCGAACTCGCCGGCGAGCTCCATGAGCGTCGCCTTGGAGGTTCCCTCCGCCTCGATGCAGTCTTCTAGACGCCGGACTTCTTCACAGCTCAGAATGGGTTTCATCTGAACCTCCATGCTCTATGAGCGTTTCTCCTGTGAGCGAGGCAAGGGATTCGTCCTGCACGCGCTCGAGCTCATCTAGGATCGATCGAGCCTCCCGGAAGGAGCGGGCCACGCGGGCGCGCTCGTCCTCGCGCTGCTGCTTGGGCCGCGGGCGCGCGTCATCCGAAATGGCCATGGCGTTCGCGACGGCAAGATCGCTCGTGAGGCTTAACGAGAGCGCCACCTCGACGATCTCCTGCTCTTGGGCTATCTGCAGCGCCTTGCCCTGAAGGACAGCGATGGGCCTTCCGTGGTCGTCGCGGGAAACGGAGACGTCCTTGCGCCCAACCCCCTTCGCGAACCCGGTACCGAGCGCTTTGAGCACGGCCTCGCGTGCAGCGAAGCGGGCGGCGTAATGCGCAGCCCGGCGAGGCGCCTGGTCACAGTAGCGCTGCTCTTCCTCCGTGAACATCTTTCGAGCAAACGAAGGGGTCTTCTCGAGAACGCGGCTCATTCGAGCTATCTCGACGATGTCGACACCGATGCCCGCCTCGGCCATGCGCGCCTCCCTCCTAGGAACGTACCCGTGTACCTGCCATAGAAAGTATATACCGCGGTCAGCAATCGACCGATAGCAAAAAGGGCTCCTGACATACGTCAGAAGCCCTCTTCATTTCGTGCACGGCTCGGTGCCGTCCACCGGTCAGCGGCGCCCTGCCCTCCCACGGGCTGACCCCGCAGTACTCTCGGCGCTCGGGGGCTTAGCTTCCGGGTTCGGAACGGGTCCGGGCGTGCCCCCCCTGCCATGGCCGCTGACCGGTGGGCGGCGCCCGCCGGGCGGGGTGAGTCCCCCGCGTGCCCTCAGGGCCGCACAGCGCGGATGCGATCCCGCTCAGACCTGCGTGGGGGCAATCGCGACGGCGACCGGAGCGCTTCGTATGGCGCCGGCGCCGGCCGGGATGCGGAAAGAGCTCGGGCGATTAGTACGGCTCGGCTGAGCGCGTCGCCGCGCTTGCACCTGCCGCCTATCGAACCGGTGTTCTACCGGTGCCCTTACCGGAAGGAGA
>NZ_NFIE01000012.1:0-81263 GCF_002161605.1 [Collinsella] massiliensis
ACGAGCGGAAGGGCACCTGCTCGGCGTTCATGTCCCGCTGCCTCGCCTTCTTCGCGGGGCTCGGGGTCGCGGTCGAGCGCGTGATGACCGACAACGGCCCGGGGTACCACAGCCGCGAGTTCAACGCGCTCCTGGCGTCCGAGGGGGTCCGCCACCCCTGCACGCGCCCCTACAGCCCCTGGCAGAACGGCAAGGTCGAGCGGATGAACCGGACGCTCGCGCAGGAGTGGCAGTACGGCAGGGCGTGGGACAGCGAGGCGGGCAGGGCCGAGGCCCTGCCCGCCTTCATCGAGCGCTACAATTGGGACCGTCCGCACAGCGCGTGCGGGGGCCTGCCGCCCATGTCGCGCATCGTCGGCGTAAACAACCTATTGGCACACAACACTTAGCGCGCGCTATGCTTGCCGCCGCCGCGCTTGGAGCGCGACGCGCGGCCCTTGATGGCGGTCACGATGAAGTACACCGCGGCGACCGCGGCGATCACGCCGAGAATGATGAGAAACGGCTGCAGGACATCTGCTGCACCCATGAGGCATCGACCTTCCAAACGCGCGGGCTTCGTAATGACAGCGTATCAGAAACGCGGTGCGGCTGCGAACGCGAGCAGCGCCCCACAGAACGGATGGAACACGACCCGCCGCGCATCCCCTAGTCCACGCGCTTGTCGCCCATGAAGAAGAGGGCGACGGTCCCCGGACCGGTGTGCGAACCGATGACCGTGCCGATGTCGTTGATGACGACCTTGCCCTTGAGCGCCGGGATGCGCTCCCCGATGAGGCGCGCCACCTCCTCGGCGTCCTCGCGGCAGGCGGACTGCGAGATGCTGCACTTGCCCGTGTAGCCCGCGCCACCGTCGACGTGCTCCATCATGCGGTTCACGAGCTCGACGATGGCCTTCTTCTTCGTGCGGATCTTCTCGCGCGGGATGAGCTTGCCCTCGTAGTCGACGTTCATGACCGGGCAGATCTTGAGCGCGGTAGCGATGAGCGCGCTCGTGGCGGAGACGCGGCCGCCGCGCTTCAGGCAGTCGAGGTCGGAGACGAAGAACCAGTGGTTCATGTTGAGCTTGTTGTCCTCCGCCCAGGCGCACGCCTCCTCGAAGGACGCACCGCCATCGCGCAGGTCGGCGAGGTAGTCCATGAGCAGGCCGTAGCCCGACGAGGCGGCGAGCGAGTCGACGACGCATACCGTGCGCTCGGGGTACTTCTCCTTGAGGCCCTGCGCGGCGATGACGGCGGAGTTGTACGTACCCGAGATGCCGCTCGAGAGCGTGAGGTGCAGCACGTCATGCCCTGCCGCGAGCTCCGGCTCCCAGAACTCCGTGTACTCGCCGACGCTCACCTGCGAGGTCTTCGACATCGATCCCGCCTTGAGCGCGCCGAAGAACTCCTCGGGCGAGACGGACTGGTAGAGGTCGTCCTCGTGCACGACGCCATCGAGCTCATAGTGGAAGTACACGACGCGGATGTCGCGCGCGTCGAAGAACGACTTCGGGTAGTCTGCGGTAGATTCGCAGGTCAGAACATAGGTGGGCATGTCATCTCCTTGCGTTGTGAACACAGCGCCCCGCTCCGGGGCGACGCCATCGAATCAGACATGTGCCATTGTCCCACAAATCGGGTGAGGGGTGCACGCGAGCTTTCATCGCACAGGGATTTGTAACGGGGGCGCGACCCACCAAAAAGGGGCACCCCGGAGGCTCCCCTGAACGGCGCACGAGCACGTGGCTCGAACCGTTGCAGGAAACCCCGGGATGCCCCCGAAGGCTTGAGACCGGCGCGTCCCTTACATCTGCGTCGGAGCGGAGACGCCCACGAGCGACAGGCACAGCGCGATCACCGAGCGCACGGCGTCGCAGGCGCCGAGGCGCGCGCGGACGAGCGCCGGGTCGACCGGATGGCCCTCGCTCGGCAGCACCTGGCAGGCGGCGTAGAAGCTATGGAACGCGGAGGCGAGCTCCTCCACGTAGTGCGTGATGCGGAACGGCGCGCGGTCGCGGGCGGCGCCGGCGATGAGGTCCTGCAGCTCGGAGAGCTTGCGGGAAAGCGCGAGCTCGGTGGGGTCGGTGAGCAGCGAGTAGTCCACGTCGCCGTAGATGGCCTTCACCGCGACGTTCTCCATGCCCATGAGGTCGGCCTGCTCGGGCGTGACGCCGGCGGCCTTGCGCAGGATGGAGCAGATGCGCGCGTGCGCGTACTGCACGTAGAACACGGGGTTGTCGGCCGTCTTCTCCTTGACCTTCTCGATGTCGAAGTCGATGGTCTGGTTGGAGGAGCGGCTCACGAGCGTGTAGCGGGTCGCGTCGGCGCCCACCTCGTCGATGAGCTCACGGAACGTGATCATCGTGCCCTTGCGCTTGGACATGCGGACCGGCTTGCCGTTGCGCAGCAGGTTCACGAACTGGCCGAGCGGCACCTCGAACTGCCCGGGGTAGCCCAGGGCGTCGCAGACGGCCTTCACGCGGGCGATGTAGCCGTGGTGGTCGGCGCCCCAGATGTCGAGCACGAGGTCGACGCGCTGGAACTTGTTCCAGTGGTAGGCGATGTCGCTCGAGAAGTAGGTGTAGTCGCCGTTGGACTTCTGGATGACACGGTCCTTGTCGTCGCCGAACTCCGTGGACTTGAACCAGAGCGCGCCGTCATCGGTGCGGTAGAGGTAGCCCATGTCGTCGAGCTTCTTGTAGGCGCGCTCCACCGGGCTGGTGCCCGTCCAGTCCTTCTGGTACATGGTGCGCTCGCTCATCCACACGTCGAAGTCGCAGCGCACGTCGTGGCAGGTGTCGCGCATGTCCTTGAGCATCTTCTGGTAGCCGCGCTCGCGGAAGCTGAGCATGCGCTCCTCGGGATCGGCGTTCACCCACTTGTCGCCGTCGCTCTTCCAGAAGGCAGCGGCCTCGTCGATGATGTAGGTGCCGCCGTAGGAGTCCTTGCCCAGATCGGCCGTGAACTCGTCCATGTAGGGGTGGCTGTCGGGATGCTCGTCCAGCTCGTCCTGCACGTAGTTGTCGCGGTCCTTAGCCAAAAGGTCGCGGGCGGTGTCGATGTCCACGCCCTGCTTCTCGATGATGTCGGCGAGCTGCATGTAGCGCTTCGAGATGGAGTTGCCGAACGTGTTCATCTGGTTGCCGTAGTCGTTGATCCAGAACTCGCGCTCGATGTCATAGCCGGCGTGCTCCATGACGCGGCACATGGAGTCGCCGAGCGCGGCCCAGCGGCCATGGCCCACGTGCATGGGGCCCACGGGGTTGGCGGACACGAACTCGACCTGGGTCTTCACACCGCCGCCCACGTTGGAGCGGGCGAAATCCATCCCCTGCTCGCGCGCCTCGGCGAACACGGAGTTCTTAGCCGCGGTGGACAGGTAGAAGTTGATGAAACCGGGGCCCGCGATCTCGACGCGCTCGACGACGTCGCTCTCGGGCAGGTACTTCACGACGGCCTCGGCGATCGCGCGCGGCGCCTGGTGGGCGAGCTTGGCGGACTTGAGCGCCATGGTGGACGTCCACTCGCCGTGAGAGGTATCGGCCGGTCGCTCGACGCCGCAATCCTCCAGCTCGAATGCGGGCAGGTCGCCGGCCTCCTGGGCGGCAGCGAGCGCAGCGCGGACCAGCTCTTCGATCTTCTCGGGCATGAACGTTCCTCCTTGCTTCTGCTACAGCCGGAGCCATACCCGGCCCCAGCGCATACATGGGGCATACTTTAGCACACCGCAGCTCATTATGGGCAAAAAAGCAGCATGTCATCGGCCACGCGCGGCACCCCATGTCAAATTACCCCAGGGGTATTTTTACATCGCGGCGCGGCGGCGCGCGGAGACGTCCCAAGACGTTCCCAATTGTGGGCTTGATATGGGCTTTTTCATCATATGCCCACGTAAACGTGGTAATGTAGAAAGATGGCCAGCTTATGAGACGGAGGAAGCATGTTTAGCATCGGAGAGCACGTCATCCACCCCGGTCAGGGCGTCTGCACCGTTACCGGCATCGACGAGGACGCACCCACGCCCATGATCATCTTGGAGTGCAAGCAGGGGCATGCCAAGACGCGCATGCAGTACCCGCTCGCGCAATCCGACCGCCTGCACCCCACCGTCTCGCGCGAAGAGGCCGAGAACCTCATCGAGCACTACGACGCCATCGAATGCGACACGTTCACTGAGCGCAACAGCTCGCTCGAGGAATCCTATTTCAAGAAGCTCATCAAGGAGGGCGCGCCGGCGACGGTCCGGGTCGCCAAGACCATGCGCTACCGCATCCGCGACGCCGAGCGGCACGCCAAGAAGCCGAGTAGCTACTACACGCGCGTGCTCAAGGAGGCGCACCGCCGCTCGGTGGAGGAGCTCGCCGTGGCCCTCGACTGCTCCGAGGAGGACGTCGAAGAGCGGCTCTCCGTGGTGGAATCGGCCTTCGAGGCGAGCGTGAACTAGCGTTACGGAGCGCGATCGCCCGCGCGGGGCCCGAATGGTACCCTTACCATCGACCTAGCAACGACGTCGGGAGCGAATCGGGAGCCGTGCATGCTGAACCTCGTCCTCTTGGAACCGGAAATCCCGGCGAACACCGGGAACATCGGCCGCACCTGCGTGGTCACCGGCACGCGGTTGCACCTCATCCGCCCTTTGGGCTTCTCGCTCGACGACCGGGCACTCGCGCGGGCGGGGCTCGGCTACTGGCCGAACCTCGACGTGCGCCTCTATGAGGGCTGGGAAGGCTTCCTCGCCGCGAACGGGCTCTCCCCCGCCGCGCCCGAGCCGCGCCTGCACCTCCTCACCAAGAAGGCGCGCTGCCTCTACACCGAGGCGCGCTACCGCGACGGCGACTTCATCGTCCTCGGCAAGGAGAGCGCGGGGCTCCCGGAGGAGCTGCTCGCGCGCTACGCCGCATGCTGCGAGCGCATCCCCATGCTCGAGGACCGCGCCTCGCTCGCCAACCGCGACGACTGGAAGCACCCCGCTGGCGAGGACACCGAGCACGCGGCGCTCCGCGCCCAGGACATCTGCGGGAACTTCATCGACCCGAACGACTACCGCATCAGCGCGCTCAACCTCTCGAACGCCGCGGCGGTGGCGCTCTACGAGGCGCTCCGGCAAACCGGCTTCACCGGGTAGCGCGCACGGGCGCGCGGCGCGAGTATACTGTGGCCAGTACGGACCGACGCATGAAGGGACATGCCATGGCAGAGCAGCTTTCCGCGGGGCTCACGCGCGACGAGGCGTTCGCGCTCCTGTGCGAGCACAACAAGGACCCGTTCCACATCGAGCACGGCGAGACGGTCGAGCAGACCATGCGCTACTTCGCCCGCGAATTCGATCCCGAGAACGAGGAGTTCTGGGGCATCGTGGGGCTCCTGCACGACCTCGATTGGGAGGAGCATGCGGACGACCCCATGAACCACACCATCTACGCCGCGAAGGACATCGAGGCGGCGGGTGGCACGCCAGAGCTCATCCGCGCCATCCAGACGCACACGAGCGACTTCAACACCGCGCTCCCGCGCCCCGAGCTCCAGATGGAGAAGGTCCTCTTCGCCACCGAGGAGCTCACCGGGCTCATCGGCGCGGCGATCGTGATGCGCCCGAGCAAGAGCGTCATGGATTTCAACGTGAAATCGCTCAAGAAGAAGTTCAAGGACAAGCGCTTCGCCGCCGGCGTGAACCGCGACGTGATCCGCTCGGGCGCCGAGATGCTCGGCTGGGACCTGGACGAGCTCTTCGCCCGCACCATCGAGGCCATGCAGAGCTTCGCCCCCGACCGCGATACCTTCGGGAAGGACGAGCCGGAGGCGTAACACCAAGCCGGTGCCGTCGGCGCGCTTGCCTGCCGACGGCACCGACTGTGATTCGGACGAGCCTCGCCCGCGCGGGTTAGGGGCGCACCTGACCGGTGCCGCGGATCTCGTACTTGTAGGTGGTGAGCGCCTCGGCGGCGAAGGGGCCGCGCGCGTGGAGCTTCTGCGTTGAGATGCCGATCTCTGCCCCCAGGCCGAACTCCCCGCCGTCCGTGAAGCGGGTGCTCGCGTTGGTGTAGACGGCCGCGGCGTCGACCTCGGCGAGGAAGCGCTCGCACGCGGCCTCGTCGCGCGCGATGATCGCCTCGGAATGGTGCGTGCCGTACCGGTTGATGTGCGCGATCGCCTCGTCGAGACCGTCCACCACCTTGACGGAGATGTCCATCGAGAGGTACTCGCGGCCCCAGTCGTCCTCGGTCGCGTCGACGAAGTTGATGATGTCCGCGTACTGGCGCGTCTCGTCGTCGCCGTGCACGGTCACGCCCGCCTGGTCGAGCTCGGTGAGCATGCCGGGGAGGAACGAAGCGGCGATCGCGCGGTCCACGAGCAGCGACTCGCAGGCGTTGCACACGCCCACGCGCTGGGTCTTCGCGTTCATGACGATGGCGCGCGCCTGGGCGAAATCCGCGGTCTCATGCACATAGATATGGCAGTTGCCCGTACCGGTCTCGATGACGGGCACGGTGGCCTCGCGCACGCAGCGTTCGATGAGGCCGGCGCCGCCGCGCGGGATAAGCACGTCGACCGTGCCGCGCAGCCCCATGAGGGCGGCGGTGGCGGCGCGGTCGGTCGTCTCGATGAAGGCGACCGCCTCGCGCGGGAATCCGCACGACGCCACCGCGTCGGCGAGCACGCGGGCGATGGCCGAGCACGAGTTCAGTGCGAGCGACCCGCCGCGCAGGATGCAGGCGTTGCCCGTGCGGACGCAGATGCCCGCGGCGTCGGCCGTCACGTTCGGCCGCGCCTCGTAGACCATGGCGACGAGCCCGAGCGGAACCGAGACGCGCGTGAGGTCGAGACCGCAGTCGATGGTGCGGTGCTCGAGCACGCGCCCCACCGGGTCGGGCAGCTCGGCGAGGCGATCGAGGCCGGCTGCCATGTCCTCGATGCGCTCCGGGGTGAGCAGGAGCCTGTCGAGGAGCCCCTCGCTCGTGCCGGCAGCCTCCGCGGCGCGCATGTCCTCGGCGTTCGCTGCGAGGATCTGGGGCGCTGCGGCGCGCAGAGCGTCGGCCATGGCGCGCACCGCTTTCTGGCGCTCCGCATTGCTCGCGCGCCCGAGGGGGACGGATGCCGCCTTCGCCGCGCGCGCAAGCTCGATCACATACTGCTGGACGGTCTGGCTCTCTCGCATCGGTTCCTCCCCTGCGTTCGAAATCGTCCCCCTATGGTACCTGAATCCGCGACGGGCCGATACGCGCGAGGGCGCCGAAACACTGCGGCCACGCACGTGCGCCTACGCGAACACAATCATGTTGTCGCGGTGGATAGCCGGTCGTTCGGACAGGGCGCGCAGCAGGTGGTTGCCGGCGAGCTCTTCCTGGCGGCGGCCGCGCGCGAGCTCGAGCTCGTCGGAATCCGCCTCGGCGATGCCGCGCGCGATGGTGAACCCGCTCTCGTCGTGCACGTCGAGCACGTCGCCCGCGCGGAAGCTCCCCTCCACGGCCGTGATGCCCACGGGCAGAAGCGACGAGCCGCCCTCCACGAGCGCGTGCGCCGCGCCCGCGTCGATCGTCAGCGCGCCGTGCACGGCGTCGCCGAGCGCGATCCAGAGCTTGCGCGGCGTGATGTCCGCCGGCTCGCGCGCAGGCAAGAACCGCGTGCCCACGGCCTCGCCGCGCGCGAGGGAAACGAGCGCGTCCGGCGCCTCGCCGCTCGCGATGACGCTCGGGATGCCCGCCGTCATGAGGATGCGCGAAGCGCGGAGCTTGGTGATCATGCCGCCCGTGCCCACGGAGCTCGAGGAATCCCCGCCCGCGGCGAGGATCTTCGCATCGATGCGGTCGACCTCCGGGATGAAGCGCGCCGCGGGGTCTTCTGAGGGGTTCGCCGTGTAGAGACCGTCGATGTCGGAGAGCGTGACGCACAGGTCCGCCCCCACCAGGCAGCTCACGAGGGCGGCGAGCGTGTCGTTGTCGCCGAAGCGGATCTCGTCGACCGCGACCGTGTCGTTCTCGTTCACCACAGGCACCACGCCGAGCTCGATGAGGCGCCGGAGCGCGTCGCGCGCGTGCAGGTACGACGAGCGGCTCGCGGTGTCGCTGCGCGTGAGGAGCACGAGCGAGGTGATGAGGCCGCGGCGGCGGAATTCCTCATCATAGGCGGCGGAGAGCTCGCACTGCCCCACCGAGGCGCATGCCTGCAGGCTCGGCATGTCGGTCGGCCGCTGCTCGAAGCCGAGCGCCGGGGCGCCGCAGGCGATGGCGCCGGAGCTCACCACGACGAGCCCCCACCCCATATCGCGCAGCTCCGCGGCCTGGCGCGCGAGGTCGGCGAGGAAGGGGCGGCGCACGCCGGCGCCGGGGCGCGCGATGGTGCTCGAGCCGATCTTCACTACCATCGTCTTCACGGGAAACTCCTTCGGTACATCGGTGCAGAACAGGGCGCGGGCGCGGCGAGGCGCCCGCGGAGCACGCTCACGGGGCGATTGCAGGGGCCGCCGGGAACCAGAATCGTCGAAACGAACGGTTTATGGGCACCCCTGGAAGTAGCACAAGAGTACGCCATCACAAAAGCGCAGGTAACGAGGTTGCCGCTTCGCCGGCTACTCGGACACCCCCTCAAAAACCGCTCGTTTCGCGCAAAACGGGAACGCGGCGACGCGTTGGGGCGCTACTTCGGCGCCTTCCAGGGCATGGGCGACGCGGCGGCGTTCATGCGCTCGCGCACGAGCTCGTCGCGGACGCGCGCCAGGCCCGCCTCCATGCCCACGATGTAGGACTGCGGGTACAGGAAGCGCTTGTACTCCGGGTCGAGCGCCGCGAGCGCCGAGGCGCAGCGCTCGCGCGCGGCCGTGAGCGGCTCGCGCGGCGCCACGGCATGGCCGTCGCGCACCACGGGCTCGAGGAGCTCGCGGTACTCCATGCCGGCCACGCTCGTCACGAGCGCCGCGTCGTTCACAGCGACGAGCGTCGTCCCGCGCGCGTCGCCCGCGCCCTCGACGTAGGCCTCGTCGTAGATCATGTCGCACACGGGGCTGCCCGCGTCGTCGAAGTAGCGGCGCACCTGCTGCACGCCGGGGATGGTGCGCTTGTAGGGCTGCTCGGAGAGCTTCATCACGGGCGTCCAGGCCGCGTCACCGGGGTCGCGGCGCGCCGCGAGCTTGTAGACGCCGCCAAGCGCGGGCTGGTCGTAGCAGGTCGCGAGCTTGGTGCCCACACCGAAGGAATCGATGGGCGCGCCCTGGTCGAGCAGGCTCTGGATGGTGTACTCGTCGAGGTCGTTCGAGACCACGATCTTCACGTACTCGAGCCCCTCCTCGTCGAAGCGGCCGCGCACGTACTTCGAGAGCCGCGCGAGGTCGCCGGAGTCGATGCGGATGCCCGCGAGCCGCTCGCCGCGCGCCTCCATCTCGTGCGCGACCGTGATAGCGTTCTCCACGCCCTCGCGCACGTCGTAGGTGTCGATGAGCAGCGTGCAGTTGTTGGGGCTCGTGGCGGCGAAGGCGCGGAACGCCTCGAGCTCCGTCTCGAAGCTCATGACCCAGCTGTGCGCGTGCGTGCCGGAGACGGGGATGCCGTACTTGCGCCCGGCGAGCACGTTCGAGGTCGAGGCGCAGCCCGCCACGTAGCTCGCGCGCGCCACGGCCATGCCGCCGTCCGGCCCCTGGGCGCGGCGCAAGCCGAACTCAGCCACGGGGCGGCCCTTCGCGGCGCCCACCACGCGCGCCGTCTTCGTGGCGACGAGCGTCTGGAAATTGATGGTGTTGAGCAGCGCCGTCTCGAGCATCTGGCACTCGAGGGCGGGGCCCATCACGCGCACCATGGGCTCGCGCGCGAAGACGAGCTCGCCCTCGGGCACGGCGTCGATGTCCACGTGCATGCGGAAGTCGCGCAGGTACTCGAGGAACCCGGGCTTGAAGAGCGCGCCGCCCGCCGGCGCCTTGAGGGATGCGAGGTAGTCGATGTCCTCGGAGGTGAAGCGCGTGTTCTCCACGAGGTCGGCGAGCTCGGCGGTGCCGCACATCACGGCGTAGGCGCTGCCGAAGGGATGGTCGCGGTAGAACGCCGTGAAGCAGTCGCGCTCCTCGAGCTTGCCGTGCTCCCAAAGGCCCTGCGCCATCGTGAGCTCGTAGAGGTCGGTGAGCAGCGCGACGTCTGTGGGACGGGACGGATCGGTTAGTGCCATGGCGATCGACTTCCTCTCAGATAGTCAGCGATGCGCGAGCGCGGGGCGGCACCTGCCGCGTCCGGAACCCGCGCGCAGCGGCCATGCCCTAGAGCATGCCGAGGTTGTTGAGCACGACGTAGGCTCCTGCCGCGAGCGCGGCGATAAGGCAGAGCGCGATGAGGATCTTCTGCGCCGGGGGCATCGCGGGGATGCCGTCGTCGTCCTCGCCCTGCGAGAGCACCATGCGCTGGCCGAAGGTCTCGGGCTTGGCGGGCTCGGGGCGCGATGCGGCCGGCGCGGGCTGCTGTGGGACGGCCTTGGGCGCGGGCGCAGCCTTGGGGGCGGGAGCCGGCTGCGCAGTCTGAGCCGCGGCGGGCTTCGCCGCGCGCGCCGCCTCCTGCTCCGCGCGGAGCGCCTCGAGCTCGGCGCGCTCGCGGCGGGCCTTCTCGGCACGCAGCGCCTCGAGCTCGGCACGCTCGTCGTCGGACAAGGGGGTATCTTGCTGGTCTGCCATGCGCGAACCTTTCTTCGCCGTTGCTGCGTGTCAGTATACCCGCAATCCGCGCGGAGGGGCGGGCGCGCTGGGCGTCGAAACAGTGCGGGCGCCACAGGATGCGCACGCAACCGCATCGAGTCGCGCGGAGGCGCTCAGCCGGCGGCCGAATCGCGCGCGCCTGCCGGCGCGAGCACGCCCGTCGTGTCAAAGGCGGGCGTGAAGCTCTCGTCGACGGCGCCGCCCTCCTGCCAGAACATCTGCGTGAACCCCAGGTCGTCGGCGTGGTCGAGCACCTGCTCGTACTCATCGCCCGTCACGGCGCGCGCGAGCTCACCGCCCGCCGCACGCATCACGGCGTTGGGCGTGTACTGATTCATGACCGAGATGGGCACGTCGCCCGCGATGCGCCAGATGGCATCGAGCACGCGGCACGAGTCGTCCGCGTGCCCCGGCAGCACGAGGTGGCGCACGATGATCCCGCGCGTCCAGGTGCCGTCCGCGCGCTCCGCCGCCCCGCCGCGCCGCTCGAGCTGCCGGCACATCTCGGCGAGCGCCGCCGCCGCGACCTCAGGATAGTCCGGCACGTGCGAGAGCGCGCGCCCCAGTCCCGCGTCGGCGTACTTGAAATCGGTGAGCCAGATGTCCACGAGGTCGCCGAGGGCACGGACGGCCTCGACGCGCTCGTAGCCGCTCGTGTTGTAGACGATGGGGATGGAAAGGCCGCGCGAGCGCGCGTCGGCGAGCGCCCCGGGCAGCAGGTGCGCGTAGTGCGTCGCGGTGACGAGGTTGATGTTGAGCGCGCCTTGATCCTGCAGTTCGAGCATGATCTGCGCGAGGCGCTCGGGCGGCACCTCGATGCCGAAGTTGCCGGTCGAGATCTCGTGATTCTGGCAGTAGACACACTTGAGGGGGCAGCCGCTGAAAAAGATGGTGCCCGACCCCGCCTCGCCCGAGATGGGCGGCTCCTCCCAGAAATGCAGAGCCGCCCGCGCGAGGCGCAGGCCCGCGCCCGCGCCGCAGACGCCGCGCTCCCCCGCCGCGCGGGCCGCGCCGCAGCGCCGGGGGCAGAGCGCGCACGCGGCGAGTGCCCCGGCGCCGAACAGGCCGTCCCCTGTATCGGCGGGTACGCCGTCCAAACTCGCGGCATCCGCCCCGAGCCCGTCCGTGCGCGCCGCGCGCTGTGCATCCATTGCCACCCCTCACCCGGCGGCCCCGCGCGCCGACGTCGATAGGTAAGAAAAAAGCCCGCCGAGGCGGGCTTCATGCTTGTGTGGGTGGAGACGAAGGGAATCGAACCCTCGGCCTCTGCCATGCGACGGCAGCGCTCTCCCAGCTGAGCTACGTCCCCAAGCGAGTGTCTATTTTAGCAACTCCACGCCGCGTGTCAACGCCCAATCGCGAATAAAATCCAACCGCCGCGCCGGCCGCCGCGCGGCGGCACCTCACGCCTCCGCGAAGACGGCGCACTCGAACGGCCGCAAGATCGCCACGTGCGCCGCCGCGTCTACCCAGGTGCCCTCGTAGTTGCCCAAAAGCTTCTCCATGGCGCTCACGTCGATGGGCGAACCCGAGCGCCCGTGCAGCTCGAACTCGCACGGCGCGTCGTCGAACGAGCACAGCACGACGAGGCGCCGCGGCCCCCGCGTGCCCGCGCCCGCCGCGTCGCCATCGAGCACGCGCTCGTAGGCGATGACCTTCGGCGCGCGCGGCCCCGCGTCCACGAAGCGCACCGCGCCCTCGCTCACCACGGGCAGCTCCTTGCGCAGGCGGATGAGCGCCCGGTAGAACTCGAGCATCGAGCCCGGGACGCCGCGCTCGGCCTCCACGTTCACGAGCGGGTAGTTCGGCGCGACCTTGATCCAGGGCTCCCCCGTCGTGAAGCCGGCGTGGGGCGCCGCGCTCCACTGCATGGGCGTGCGCGCGTCGTCGCGCGAGCGCTCGTTCACGATCCGCAGCGCCTCGGCCGGGCTCTTGCCGCGCTCGAGCATGATCTCGTAGTAGTTGCGGCTCTCCACGTCGTCGAAGTCCTCGATCGAGGTGTAGCCGGGGTTCGTCATGCCGATCTCCTCGCCCTGGTAGATATAGGGCGTGCCCTGCATGAGGTGCGTGCACACGGCGAGCATCTTACCCACCTTCTCCCAGCTGCTGCCCGCCTGCCCGGCGCCGCCGCGGCCGCCGAAGCGCGAGATGGCGCGCGGCTGGTCGTGGTTGTTCCAGAACAGGGCGTTCCAGCCGCCGCCCTCCTGCATGCGCTCCTGCCAGGTGGAGAAGAGCTCGCGCAACCGCGCGATGTCCGGGTCCATGAGCTCCCACTTGTCACCGCCGCGGTAATCGACCTTGAGGTGGTGGAAGTTGAACGCCATGTCGAGCTCGTGGTTCTCCGGGCGCGTGTAGCCCACGCAGGCGTCGAGGGTGGTCGAGGCCATCTCGCCCACGGTGAGCATGCCCTCGATCCCCGCATCGCGCACGAGCCCCTGCAGGTACTCGTGGATGTGCGGGCCGTCGGCGATGAGCGCGCGGCCGGTGCCGTGCGCGTCGTCCTCGAACACGTCGGGCTTGGAGATGAGGTTCACCACGTCGAAGCGGAAGCCGGCCACGCCGCGGTCGCGCCAGAAGCGCACCACGTCCGCCATCTCGCGACGCACCTCGGGGTTCGTCCAGTCGAGGTCGGGCTGGCTCACGTCGTGCATGTGCAGGTACCACTTGCCCAGGCGCGGCTCCCACTGCCACATGCTGCCGCCGAAGATGGACGTCCAGTTCGTGGGCGGCTCGCCGAGGTCGCCCGGGCCGGTCGAACCGCGCCCGTCGCGCAGTATGTAGTAGCGCTGGTACCGCTCGTCGCCCTCGAGCGCCCGCTGGAACCATTCGTGCTGGTCGGAGGTGTGGCAGAGCACCATGTCGAGCATGATGCCCATCCCGCGCGAGCGCGCCTCGCGCACGAGCTCGTCGAAGTCGTCCATCGTGCCGAAGACCGGGTCGACGGCGCGGTAATCCGAGATGTCGTAGCCGTTGTCGCGCTGCGGCGAGGGGAAGAACGGCGTGATCCAGATGTAGTCCACGCCGAGGTACTTGAGGTAGTCGAGCTTCGACGTGATCCCGGGCAGGTCGCCGATGCCGTCCCCGTTGCTATCGCAGAAGCTGCGGATGTAGACCTGGTAGACCGCGATCTTGCCGAGCTCGCGCTCGATCTCCGTCATGATGCCTCCCTCTCTGGGCTCGCGCCCGAAACGCGCGAGGCGGGCGACCCGCTCGAGCCGCCCACCGCGCGCTGCGTATACCGAATCCTAGGCCTTGAAATCCACCACGGCCGTCTCGCCGGCGACGGCGTCCGTGCCCGCGGCGAACGAGATGTCGCGCGCCTGCCCGGGCGCGGAGACCACGAAGGCGGTCACCGTGGGATGCCCTGCGGCGCGGATCTTGTCCTGGTCGAAGGAAAGGAGCCGCTGCCCCGCCTGCACGTGGTCGCCCTGCGCCACGTAGCAGGTGAAGCCGTCGCCGCCCATGTCCACCGTGTCGATGCCCACGTGGATGAGGAGCTCCATGCCGTTGGCGAGGCGCAGGCCCACGGCGTGATTCGAGGCGGGCATGGTTACGGCCACCTCGGCGTCCGCCGGCGCCACGACCTCGCAGGCGTCCGCGGCGGGCTCGATGCACAGGCCGTCGCCCATGCACTTGCTGCTGAACACCGGGTCGGGCATCTCGTCGATGGGCTTCACCGTGCCGGAGAGCGGAGCGACGAGCGAGCCAGGGACGGCCGGGGCGGCATCCGCCGCGGGGGCGTCCGCGGTCACCTCGACCATGACCGTCGCGCCGCCGCCCGCGGCGGGAGCACCCGCGACCGCGAGCCCGCGCTCGGAGGCCGTGAGCTGCTTGCCGCCGACGATGAGCGTGAGCACGAAGGGCACCACGATGGCGATGAGCATGCACGCCGCGAAGATCAGCCAGTAGTCGAAGCGGATGGAGAGGATGCCCGGGATGCCGCCGACGCCGATGGAGAGCGCCTTCACGCCGAAGCCGGTGCAGACCATCGCCGCGAGGGCGGAGCCGATCATGCCGCACACGAGCGGGAACTTGTACTTGAGGTTCACGCCGAAGAGCGCGGGCTCGGTGACGCCGAGGTAGCACGAGATGCACGCGGGGATGTTCACCTGCTGGGCGCGGTCGTTCTTCTTCTGGAGCACCGTCATGGCGAGCACGGCGGAGCCCTGCGCGATGTTCGACAGCGCGATCATGGGCCAGAGCGTGGTGTACTCGTAGATGCTCACCATCTGGGAGTCGATGGCGTTCGTCATGTGGTGCAGGCCGGTCATGACGAGCGGAGCGTAGAGCAGGCCGAAGAGCGCGGCGAACAGCACGCGGAAGTTCGAGTCGAGGCCCCACTGCACGGCGTTGGCGATGGCGTCGCCGATCGCCCAGCCGATGGGCCCGACCACGAGGTGGGCGATGAACACGGCCGGCACGAGCGACATGAACGGCACGACGATCATGCGCACCACCTCGGGCGTGATGCGCGTGAAGAACTTCTCGAGCCCCACGAGCACGAAGGCGGCCATGAGCGAGGCGATGACCTGGCCCTGGTAGCCGGTGCCGAGGAACGAGTAGAACCCGAAGTCATAGGTGTGCGCGGCGATGTCCTCGGGCGAGGCGGTGGCCACGGAGAAGCCGTTCAGGAGCTGCGGCGAGACGAGCGTGAGGCCGAGCACGATGCCCAAGATGGGCGTCGTGCCCATCTTGCGCGTCACCGACCAGCAGATGCCCACGGGCAGCATGTGGAAGACGGCCTCGCCGATGATCCACAGGAAGTTGTACATGGCGTTCCAGAACGTCCACATGTCGGCGATGGACTTCGTGCCGTGCTCGAGGTCGAACACGCCGCCATCGGTGAAGAAGTTCACCTCGCCGATGATGTTGCGGAAGCCCAGGATGAGGCCGCCGCAGATGAGCGCCGGGATGAGCGGGGCGAAGATCTCGCCCAGGATGCCCATGATGCGCTGCGCCGGGTTCTGGTTCGCGCCCGCCGCGGCCTTCGCCGCCTCCTTCGAGACGCCCTCGATACCCGAGATCTTCGTGAACTCCTGGTAGAAGTCCGCGACGTCGTTGCCGATGATGACCTGGAACTGCCCCGCCTGCGTGAACGTGCCCTTGGCGCTCGGGAGCTCCTCGATGGCCTTGACGTCGGCCTTGCCCTCGTCCACGAGCACGAACCGCATGCGCGTCATGCAGTGCGTGACGGCGGAGATGTTCTCCTTGCCGCCCACGAGGTCGAGGAGCTTGCCAGCGTCCTCCGTGTACTTCGCCATGCCCCGCTTCCTTCCTCTCGACCGATTCGCTCGGTCCCCAACTTATTCAAATAAGCAAGCTGAGTATCGCAAACTTATTTAAATAAGTTGTCGGAAATGAAGGAGCTCCCGGCGAGCGGTCGATACGCGCCGCCGAACGGTCGGCCTGCGCCGTGTTTCACATCTTATTCAAATAAGTTACACTTACAAGGAGCGCGGCGGAGGCGCATGCCGCGCGCGGAGCGCGACGAGAGGAGCGGACCTGTGAAGGCGCGATACGACACCATCTACCGGGACATGCTCGACAGCATCGAGGACGGCTCGTACCCCTACCAGAGCCTCCTGCCCTCGGAGAGCGCGCTCACCCAGGCCTTCGGCTGCTCGCACAACACCATCCGCCGCGCGATCGCGCTGCTCAAGGAGCGCGGCTACGTGCAGCCCATCCACGGCAAGGGCGTGCGCGTGATCTGGCGCCCGCGCGAGCGCGCCACGTTCGAGGTGGGCGGCATCGAGAGCTTCCGCGAGACCGTCGAGCGCAACCACCTCGAGGCCAAAACCAAGGTCACGGACCTCGCCGGCATCGTCGCCGATGAAGCGCTCTCCGAGCTGACCGGCCACCCCCTCGGCGCGCGCCTCGTCACGGTCGAGCGCGTGCGCGTGCTGAACGGCCGGGCGCTCATCCTCGACCGGAGCTATTTCCTCGCCGACGCCGTGCCCGGCCTCACCGCGGAGGTGGCGGAACGCTCCATCTACGACTACCTCGAGGGGGAGCTCGGCACGGTGATCGAGACGAGCAAGCGCACCATCACGGTCGAGCGCGCGACCGCGCACGATGCGGAGCTCCTCGACATCGAGGGCGTCGACTACCTCGCCGTCATGCGGAGCCAGACGTTCGACAGCCAAGGCACCATGTTCGAGTACACCGAGTCCCGGCATCGCCCGGACACGTTCTGCTTCCACGACACCGCCACGCGCAGCCGGCTCTGAGGCGGCGCGCGGACAGCGGGTGGCACGGCGCGCGAACACGGCGCCGACCGTGGTACATGTTAGGCGTTGCGCAGAGGGTAAGCGGCCGATCGCACCTGCGGCGATGCGCGGCCCGAAGGGCGTTGCGCGCTTGGCGTGCGCCCTCGCGCCCATCATACCCGGCACACGGGAGATGTCAAGACTGGTAATCGGTGGACGGCGCGATAAGATAAGAGGTGTTCCGCACCCTGCGGATCAACTGGGTGAACCGTCACGTTTTTTTAGGGAGCCCACACAGTCGAGCCTAGTACAGGCATCCTTCGTTGTTAAGGAAGCTGGAGGGGCCGATGAGGGCACCCACCTTGTAGAGGTGGGTTCATTTTCGAGAAGCAGGGTGCGGTTTTTTCTTGCCTCGATCCCAACATGATACAAAGGTGTCGGTGATAAAAAGGTGTCAGTCACCTTTTTATCACTGGTCGTGGGCACGCGGCGGCCGACACGGCGAGAGTGATAAAAAGGTGACTGACACCTTTTTATCACCCGCTGCGGGTAGGTGCCGGCCGGCAAGGTGGGCATCCGATGGCAACCCGCGTTTTATCTCCCGCCGCACGCGAGGCGCTGCGTTTTTTCGGTATCATGGTGCGAGTCGCGGCGCCCGAAGGAGGCGCTGCCGTACCCGTACGGATGGTATCTTTCGACCGATGGATTCGCTCGTTCCCTACATATGCGTCGCCGCCGCCGCGTTCACGACGACGTTTCTGCTCGTCCCCGTGGTGAAGCGCCTGGCGGTTCGCCTCGATGCCGTGGACTACCCCTCGAAGCGCCGCATCAACACGGTGCCCATACCGCGCATGGGCGGCCTCGCGGTCTTCGCGGGACTCGTCGCCGCCCTCGTGGTGCAAGTCGTCGGCACCTGGGAATGGGGCTGGCCGTCCGCGCTCATCTCGCATCCGAGCCTGAACCTCGACTACAGGCTGCTCGCGCTCTCGTTCTGCACGATCGTGGCGACGGGCGCCATCGACGACGTGGTGTCGCTCACGCCGCGCGCGAAGCTCGCCGGCCAGGTGCTCGCGGCCGTGCTCGCCGCGGCGGGCGGCCTCACCATCGGCGCCATCTCGAACCCCGTGGGGCCGGGCAACCTCGACCTCGGATGGTTCGCCTACCCCATCACCGTGGTCTACCTCGTCGCGTACACGAACATCATCAACCTCATCGACGGGCTCGACGGGCTCGCCGCGGGCATCACCGCCATCGCGAGCATCGCGATGTTCGGCCTCGCCTTCCTCGCCGGCCGCACGGACGCCGCGGCGCTCTCCATGGCGCTCTTCGGCGGCTGCCTCGCCTTCTTGCGCTACAACTTCCATCCCGCGAGCATCTTCCTCGGCGACTCGGGGTCGCTGCTGCTCGGCTTCGCCCTCGGCACGGTGTCGCTCCTCTCCGTGAACCGCACCGCCGCGCTCACCTCGCTCATCATCCCCCTCATCGTGGCCGGCGTGCCCATCCTCGACACGCTCGCCGCCATCATCCGCCGCAAACGCGCCCACGTGAGCATCGGCCAGGCGGACAAGGGCCATATCCAGCACCGCCTCATCCAGGAGGGCTACGACCAGCGCCAGGCGGTGCTGCTCATCTACGCCTGGTGCATCCTGCTCGCCGTGGGCGCGACGCTCATCAACCAGGTGCGGATGGAGCTCCGCATCCTCATCTTCCTCGTGCTGCTCGGCGGCTCGACCATCTTCGCGATGCGCCTGCACCTCTTCGAGCCGGTGCTGCGCCACCACTACAACCCCAAGACGCACCAGGACGAGATCGTCACGCCCGAGGACCCCGCCTTCACCGAGGAGCAGCGGGCCGAGGAGCGCGAGCGCGCGGCCCGGCGCGACCAGCGCCGCGAATCCGTGCAGCACCTCGAGGGCAGGTTGCGCGATAATACCAACGACCACAGCAAGAAGAGGAAGTAGACGGGTCGGTGCCGGCGCGCCCGCGCGACGCGGCCGAACCGCCCCGTCCCGATGGCACGCGAAAGGTGAACCATGCCGAACGAACGCAGCTACGAGACCGCGCTTGCGCGCAGCAACGAGATCCGCGCCGACCTGCCGCAGCATCCGGAGCACTACACCATGCTCACGGGCGACCGCCCCACCGGGCGGCTGCACCTGGGGCACTACTTCGGCACGATCAAGGGCCGCGTCGAGCTGCAGGACATGGGCGTGAACACGAGCATCCTCATCGCGGACTACCAGGTCATCACCGACCGCGACACCACCGAGCACATCCAGGACAACGTCTACAACATGGTCATGGACTACCTCGCCTGCGGCGTCGACCCGGATAAGACCATGATCTACGCGCACTCCGCCGTGCCCGCCGCGAACCAGCTCATGCTGCCGTTCCTCTCGCTCGTCTCCGAGGCGGAGCTGCAGCGCAACCCCACGGTGAAGGCTGAGATGGAGGCGAGCGGGCACGAGCTCACGGGCCTTCTGCTCACCTACCCCGTGCACCAGGCCTGCGACATCCTGTTCTGCAAGGGCAACGTGGTGCCCGTGGGCCGCGACCAGCTGCCGCACATCGAGCTCACGCGCCTCATCGCGCGCAAGTTCAACAACCGCTACGGCAAGGTGTTCCCCGAGGTGGACGCCCTGCTCTCCGACACGCCGCTGCTGCCCGGCCTCGACGGCCGCAAGATGAGCAAGAGCTACGGCAACGCCATCTCGATCTCCATGACGCCCGAGGAGACGGCGAAGCGCATCAAGAAGAGCCAGACCGACTCCGAGCGCATGATCACCTTCGACCCCGAGAACCGCCCCGGCGTCTCCGGCCTGCTCTCCACCGCGGCCATCTGCACCGGCCTCGACCCCGAGGAGATCGCCGCCGAGATCGGCATGGGGGGCTCCGGCGCGCTCAAGACGTACGTGACCGAGGCGGTGAACGGCTACTTCGAGCCCATCCGCGAGCGGCGCCACGCCTTCGAGAACGACCTCGATTACGTGAAGGACGTGCTCCACGAGGGCAACCGCCGCGCGAACGAGATCGCGGAGGCCACGCTCGCCGAGGTGCGCGAGGCCATGGGGATGGTGTACTAGAAAAGCCCGCGCCGCCCGCCGGCCATCGGCCATTTCCTCCCCCACTTCAGACAGTCCTCGCTCGCTGCGCTCGCTGCGGAACTCGTGGTGGAGGAAATGGCCGATGGTCGACGACGTCACTCAGCTCAAAGATGGGGGAATGAAAGATGTACAAGGTCGTTGCTTCGGATATGGATGAGACGTTCCTCGACGGGCAGCACCAGATCCCCGCGCCGAACCTCGGGGCGCTTGCGCGCATGCGCGAGCTCGGGGTGCTCTTCGTGCCGAGCTCCGGTCGCCCCTACCAGTCCATCATGGCCAACTTCGCCGACATCGACCAGGGGCTCATGCAGGGCACCTACGTCATCTCGTACAACGGCGCGTTCATCAACCGCTACGGCGACCCCGAGCCGCTCATGCGCACGCTCATCGACCGCGCGTCGCTCGAATGGCTCTACGCCTGGGCGGTCGAGCACCGCCAGGCCGTCCACGTCTACACCGCGAGCGGCACCACCTACACGCAGTTCCTCCCGCCCGAGGAAGAGGAGTACGTGCAGGGCATCGCCGGCGTCGTGCGCGTGGACGATTCCATACACGACCTCTCCTTCGCCGCGGGCGAGGAGCTCGTGAAGATCATCTTCATGGACACGGATTTCTCGAAGTGCAAGCGCATCGGGGAGGAGCTCGAGCCGAAGCTCGACCCGGCGCTCGTCGACATCACGTATTCCTCAAACCGCTACGTCGAGTTCGTCCCCGCCGGCGTCAACAAGGGCACCGGCCTCAAGCACCTGGCCGAGCTCCTGGGCATCTCCATCGCGGAGACCATCGGCGTGGGCGACGCGGCGAACGACCTCGAGATGATCCAGGCGGCGGGCCTCGGCGTGGGCGTGGCGAACATCAC
This sequence comes from [Collinsella] massiliensis, assembly GCF_002161605.1. Lineage (NCBI taxonomy): Bacteria > Bacillati > Actinomycetota > Coriobacteriia > Coriobacteriales > Coriobacteriaceae > Enorma > [Collinsella] massiliensis. Next base: position 20,817 of record NZ_NFIE01000012.1, read on the forward strand.
CGACGACGTGCGGCCCTATTGCGGGCTCGTGCTCGACACGCACGGCGAGGACGGCGCCTTCCCCGAGCTCGTGGCGCGCGTGCTGGAACCCGAGCACGCCGCGGCTTAGGGGCGTACCCGCGCGCAGCGGAATCCTCGCCGCCGCTTACGCCTCGTCCTCCGCGAGGCGGGCGCGCACGTGCTCGGCGAAGCCCCGGTACGTCCAATCCTGCTCGTCGCCCGGCTTGAGGTCGAGCGAGACGTCCCGGAAGAAGCAGGTCGGGATCTCGTGCTGGCTCAGGCACTTGGCGATGCACGGCGTGCAGCCGCGATCGTGGTTGGTCGGGTGGTTGGGGCACGCGTGATCGGTGCAGGTGCAGAACGCGACACTCAGCATGGGCTCTCCTCGCAACGGGTGACGGGGCGCCTCGCGCGCCCCAAGGTCTCCCCGTTATTCTACGCCTGCCGGCCAGCGGCAGGCGCGCAGATCCACATGCCCCTCGTCGCGGAAGGCGACGCCCTCGTCCTCGAGCAGGCGCCGCTGCTCCCCCGGGCCGCCGAAGGCGAAGCCGGGAGCCAGGGCGCCGTCCGCGAACACCACGCGATGGCACGGGATCTCGCCCGGGCGCGGGTTCGCATGGAGGGCGTAGCCCACGTAGCGCGCCGCGCGCGGCCGTCCCGCGAGCGCGGCGACCTGGCCGTACGTGGCCACCATGCCCGCGGGGATCTGCTCGACGACGTCGTAGACCCGCGCGAAGAACCCGTCCTGCCCCATAACGCCTCCCGCCGCTTCCGCGTGTGTGCCGGCCTCGGTGCCTTACGCCGAGATGACGGCGGAGCGCGCATCGAAGGTGATGAGCTCCTTCACCGTGATGGTCGCGCCCAGGTAGCGCTCCACGAGGCTCGCGAGCTCGTCGATGGCCGCCTGGCAGTCCTCCACCCGCTCCGGCTCCACGCACTCGATGATGAGGAACGCGTTCTTCGACGTGTCCGTGAGCGCCGTGCGCACGCCGTCGCGCCAGTTCCAGCAGCGGCACACCGCGCCGGCATCGTCGCGATAGCACAGCTCGCCGGGGAGTGTGGGGTCGTCGTGCTCGTTCTCGCCGAGCGGCAGGAAGGCGTCGTCGCCCTCGGTGATGCCCAGGCGCAGGTCGCCCGCGAACGCATCGATGTCCTCGCCGCCCACGGGCAGGGCGTACTTGAGCGAGACCGCGTTGTAGATGTCCACCGACGGCGTGATGTGGCCCACCGGGTTGCCCTTGAGCACGCGCTTGAGCAGGTTCTCGATGGAGCAGCGCGCGCCCTTCTTCGTCTTGAACTTGCGATACGCCTCGCGCCAGGCCTTCACGGGCGCGTTCTCGGAGATCGTGTTGCTCGTGATGTGGCGCTCGGCGAGCACGTTGGCGCGGTCGAGCAGGCGCTCGATCTCGGCCGCGTCCTCCGCGGGCACCTCGTCGGCGGGCTTCATGCCCTCGGCCACCACGATGCCGATCGCGGCGTCGGGAAAGAGCTGCCAGAACGAATCCTCGGTGATGAACTGCTTCATGACGTCATCCCTTCCGTGCGCGCCGCCCAGGGCGCGCGGTCGGCGCCGCCCCATGCGGGCGGCAAAGAAACGCAGAACGCGTGCCCGCCGACCATCTTCAATGCCCTACGATGTCGGCCCGCACGCGCCCGCGCCGCCCCATCCGGGGATGGGGCGCATATGTCGGTGAGTATGATACCAGCGGCGTTGCCGAGCGTCAAAGACACGGGGCGGCAGCTGCGCGCAGCCACCGCCCCGAACATGGCATGGGATAGATAAGTCCCTCACCCGAGAAAAGGGGTTGGAAGGAACACGTCCCCAATCAACCCATTTAGCGCTCGCGGGTCATGCTCTTGAGGTCGACGCCCGGATAGCGCTTCTCGAAGTTCTCCTTGAACTTCGCCGCGAGGTCCGCCGCGGCCTTGTCATAGGCCTCGGGATCGTCCCAGGTGCCGCGCGGGTCGAGGAGCTCGCGCGGGACGCCGGGACAGTCGACGGGCACGTCGACATCGAACACGTCGTTGTGGCGGTAGCCCGCGATGTCGAGCGAACCGTCCTGCGCCGCCTTCACGAGGGCGCGCGTGTGGTAGAGCGCGATGCGGTGGCCGATGCCGTACGGGCCGCCCGTCCAGCCAGTGTTCACCAGGTAGACGCGGGTGTCGTTCTGCGTGATCTTCTCGCCCAGCAGGTAGGCGTAGACCATGTGGTCGAGCGGCATGAACGGCTCGCCGAAGAGCGCGGAGAACGTGGGCTGCGGCTCCTTGACGCCGAGCTCCGTGCCGGCGACCTTGGCGGTGTAGCCCGTGAGGAAGTGGAACATGGCCTGCTCGCGCGAGAGGCGCGAGATGGGGGGCAGTACGCCGTAGGCGTCGGCCGTGAGGAAGAGCACCACGCTCGGCACCTCGCCGGTGCCGGACTCGACGACGCGCTCGATGTGGTCGAGCGGGTAGGCGGCGCGGCCGTTCTCGGTGATGGAGCTATCGGAGTAGATGGCGGCGCGCGTCTTGCGGTCGAGCTTCACGTTCTCGCTCACGCTGCCAAAGCGGATGGCGTCGAAGATGTCGGGCTCGCGCTCGCGCGTGAGGTCGATGGTCTTGGCGTAGCAGCCGCCCTCGATGTTGAAGACGCCGCGCGGGCTCCAGCCGTGCTCGTCGTCGCCGATGAGCAGGCGCGCCGGGTCGGCCGAGAGCGTGGTCTTGCCCGTGCCGGAGAGGCCGAACAGGATGCACGTCTTGCCCGTGGCGGGGTCGACGTTGGCGCTGCAGTGCATGGGCAGCACGCCGTCCTCGATGGGCAGGAGGTAGTTCATCATCGTGAAGATGGCCTTCTTGATCTCGCCGCAGTACCCGGTGCCGGCGACGACGATCTGCTTGCGGTTCATGTCGAGGATCACGGCCGCGGGCTCGAGGCCGTCGCGGTCGCGCGAGCACACATAGGTGGGGGCGGCGAAGACGGTGATGTCCGGGCGGCCGAAGACCTCGAGCTCGTCCTTCGAGGGGCGCACGAGCATGTTCTGGATGAAGAGCGCCTGATGCGCGCGCTCGCACACGACCATGACCTTGCGCGCGTACTGGCGGTCCGCGCCCGCGTAGCCGCGGATGACGAACAGGTGGCGGCGCTGGGACATGTAGCGCGTCACGTTCTTGCGCACGCGCTTGTAGGTGGCCTCGTCGATGGGCTTGTTCGTCTTGCTGTTCCAGTTCACCTGCTCATCGGCCTCGCCCGCATCCACGATGTAGCGGTTCTCGGGGCTGCGGCCCGTGAAGGCGCCCGTGGAGACGGAGAGCGACCCCGTCGAGGTCAGGTACGCCTCATGGTGCGACACGGAGTGCTCGATGAGCTTCGCCGGGCACCAGTCCACGTGCACACGGTCGAAATCGCAGTTGATTCCGTTCTCCAAGAGTATGGTTTCGATCATGCGCTCCACACCTTTCCTTACGCGGGCACGTGTCTCGAGCGACAAGGCGCGCACCCTCGATTGCAACCGATATCGTGACGTGAGGGGGAACAGGGTTCGTTCACGCAATTCCTTCCGCATCTGATTATAATGAACGTTCACTTCGAACGCTATGCCGGGGTCGCCAAGCGGCTCCAGTCAAGCTGATGGGAGCATCGTGCCTGCAAATCCCTTGGATATCCTCAGGGGCAAGCTCGCCGCGCGGCGCAGCGCGGAGCCGTCGCGCCCCGCGAGCGCCCGGAGCCGCCGCGCGCGCCAGCCCTTCCTCGCGCGCATCGTGAACCAGTGGTGGACCCGCCTGCTCAATGCCATCTACCAGGGATCGCTCAGCGATCAGGAGGAGGAATACGAGTCGCACAGCGCCACGCGCGACTACGTGTGGAACACGATCGGCACCACCGTCTGGGGCATGTCGCTGCCGATCCTCTCCATCGTGGCGTCGCAGCTCGCCGGCGCGGAGCAGGCGGGCATGTTCTCGATGGCGTTCGCCACCGGCATGCTGCTCATGTACGCCGCGAACTACGGCGTGCGCAACTTCCAGGTCTCGGACATCGACGAGACGCACGCGTTCTCGTCCTACCAGATCCAGCGCTGGTCCTCGACGGCCATGGCCCTCGTGCTCGGCATCCTGTACTGCACGATCCGCGACTACCAGCCCTACATGGCCACGATCTGTTTCGGCGTGTACCTCTTCAAGCTTGTGGACGGCGCCGCCGACGTGTACGAGGGGCGCCTGCAGCAGGCCGACAAGCTCTACCTCGCGGGCATCTCGCAGACGATCCGCTCCGTCGCCGTGTTCCTCGTGTTTACGGTGCTCCTGTTCGTGATGCGCGACATCGCCGTCGCATCGGTGGGCATGGGCATCGCCGCCGTCGCGTCGCTCGTGCTCGTGACGATCCCGCTCGCCCTACTCGAGACCGAGAAGTCCCGGCACTGGCGCTTCGAAGAGGTCATCGACCTCTTCCGCCAGTGCTTCCCGCTCTTCGCGGCGCTCTTCCTGTTCAACCTCATCGAGACCATGCCGAAGCTCGTGATGGAGGGCGCGCTGCCCTACGACAACCAGCTCTACTTCAACGCCCTCTACTTCCCCTCGCAGAGCATTCAGATCATCATCGGCTTCATCTACAAGCCCCAGCTCGTGCGGCTCTCGAACATCTGGGCGAACCCCCGCAAGCGCCGCCGCTTCGACCTCATCATCCTCGCCGTGATGGCCGTCATCGTCGCGGTGACGGCGGGCGTGGGCGTGTTCATGGCCACGATCGGCATCCCGCTCACGGGCTTCCTGTACGGCGTGGACTTCGAGCAGTTCCGCTTCCTGTGCTACCTCATGGTCGTGGCGGGCGGCGTCATCGCCGCGATCGACTTCCTCTACGCCATCGTGACGGTGCTGCGCCGCCAGGGCGAGGTCATGCGCCTCTACCTCGTGGCCTTCGCGGCGGTGACGCTCAGCTCGCTCGTGCTCGTGAACCTCATCGGCCTCGCCGGCGCCGTGGTGAGCTACCTCGCGTCGATGACGCTTCTGCTCGCGCTGCTCGTGTGGGAGTACATCCGCATTCGCCAGGCCATCCGCCGCGAGCGGAACCCGTTTTTGAGCTAAGGGGCGGACGAGGGGGCTGCGGCCGACGCGATGCCTTGGCCGGGGTTCCGGTGTTCCCCTCCGGCTTCAAACAGTCCTCGCTCGCTGCGCTCGCTGCGGAACTCGCCGGCGAGGAACACCGGAACCCCGGCACGACCGTCACGGGGCAGCGGCCAGCGCTCGGCGGCTTAGCTCGAAACAAGTTCCAGATTGTAGTTTGCCTGCACCGTGTCCTTGGGCTGCAACGTTTTTTGAACCTATTCGCCGTCTTTGATGGCGGCGTACCAGGTGGCGCCGTCGTCGAGGCGCACGATGCCCACGCGGCCGCGCGGCGCGCCCGCCGCCGCCGAGCAGTCGATGTCGATGCGGTCGGCGACGCCGCCGGTCTCCGCGCAGGCGCCCACGGGCACCACGCAGCCGCGGCCCTCAGCATCGACGCCCACGTCCTCGTCGAGGCCCGCGTAGCGCGCGAGCACGATCGAGGGGGTGTGGCCCGCCACGACCACCGGGCCCGTGCCGTCCTCGCCCACGAGCCATGTGGGGTGCATCCAGAACGCCTTGCGCGTCCAGAGCAAGGTCTCGGGGTCTTGCCGCGCGAGCATCTTGAGCAGGTCGTCGCGCGTCGCCTCGGCGGCACCGCGCCCGCCGCTCACGTCGATGCCCGACGTGGCGAGGAAGCCGCGCGCCTCGAGCGCGTCGATGCCCGCGTGCACCAGGATGTAGCGCCGGCTCTCCGTGTCGACCACCTCATAGAGCGGCAGCGCCGCCACCCACCCCACGAGCTCGGCGAGCTCGTCCTTGTCGAGCGCGTCGAGGCCGAGCGCCGTGGCCACGCCGCCGTTGAGCGCCCAGGTGAAGTTGTCCATCTCGCCCGTGCCCATGAGGATGTCGACGAGCATGCGCTCATGGTTGCCCATGAGAACGCGCGCGTTCGGCAGCGAGCGCACGAGCTGGATGACGCCGAGCGGGTCCGGCCCGCGGTCGACCATGTCGCCGAGCACATAGATGGAGTCGTCATCGCCGGGAGAGGCGAGCGCGAGCGCCTCGTCGAGCGCCGCCTTGTGGCCATGGACATCGGAAAGCACGTAGATCGCCATGTTGCCGCCCCTTTCCCCGGTACGCGCGACGACCGAGCGCCGCTCGCCCCCATTGTACCCGCCCGGGGCCGCGGGCGCGCGAAATGGGTTGGTTGGGGACGTGTTCCTTTCAACCCCTTTTCGGGGGCGCCGTGAAATCCGAGTGTTTCACTAGGGTTACGCCGGCATCGGGTGGGTCGGCCCCGCCCCGCCTATGGTAGAGTGTGTCGCACATCCGTCATCTCGAGCGGAAGGAGCCCCGATGGCACGCGTGCACAATTTCTCGGCCGGGCCGGCAGCCCTCCCCGAGCGCGTCCTGCAAGAAGCCGCAGCCGAGCTCATGGACTACCAGGGCTGCGGCATGTCCGTCCTGGAGATGAGCCATCGGTCGGCCGCCTATCGCGAGATCATCGACGACGCGGAGGCCACGCTCCGCCGCATCGTGGGCATCCCCGACTCCTACCGCGTCCTCTTCCTGCAGGGCGGCGCCACGCTGCAGTTCGCCGCGGTGCCCATGAACCTCATGCGCACGGGGCGCGCGGGCTACGTGGTCTCGGGCGTGTTCTCGGGCAAGGCCCAGCGCGAGGCGGAGCGCTACGGGCGGGCCGAGGTCCTCGCCACGAGCGAGGCGGAGGGCTTCACGCGCATCCCCGACCTCGCGCCCGTCGAGGAGCGCGCGCAGGCCGACGACCTCGACTACATCCACATCTGCCAGAACAACACCATCTACGGCACCATGTACCACGAGCTGCCCCGCTGCTTGGACGTGCCCCTCGTGGCAGACGTGTCGAGCTGCTTTCTCTCCATGCCCCTCGACATCGAGCGCTACGGGCTCGTCTACGCCGGCGCGCAGAAGAACGCGGGGCCGGCGGGCGTCACCATCGTCATCGTGCGCGAGGACCTCATGGGCGCGGGCGCCGCGCTCCCCTGCTGCCCCACCTACCTCGACTACCGCACGCAGGCGGACGCGGGCTCCATGCTCAACACCCCGAACACCTTCGGGATCTACCTCTGCGGCAAGGTGTTCCGGTGGGTGGAGGACGAGGGCGGCCTCGTTGCGATGGAGGCGCGCAACCGCGAGAAGGCCGCGCTCCTCTACGGCCTCCTCGACCGCAGCACGGTCTTCCACGCGGTCGCCGAGCCGGCCTCCCGCTCCATCGCCAACGTCACGTTCCGCTGCTCCACGCCCGAGCTCGACGCGGAGTTCGTCGAGGGCGCGCGGGCGCGCGGCATCGAGGGCGTGCGCGGCCACCGCGCCGTGGGCGGCATGCGCGCGAGCATCTACAACGCCGTGAGCCTGGACGACGTCCGCGCCCTGGCGGCGTTCATGGAGGAGTTCGAGTCCCGGCACCGCATCGGGTAAGATACCGTACACGCCCGGCCGCCCCCCGCGCGCGGCCGGGAAGCACAGCCTAGGGAGCACAGCATGCGCAAGATCAAGATCATCGACGACATCACCAAGGACGGCCAGGTCACCTTCGGCACGGGCTACGAGTTCGTGGATGACGCCTCCTCGGCGGACGCCATCCTCATGCGCTCGACCGACCTGCACGGCTACGACCTGCCCGCGGGCATCCGCGCCATCGCCCGCTGCGGCGCCGGCGTGAACAACATCCCCGTCGAGGAGTACGCCAAGCGCGGTGTGGTGGTGTTCAACTCCCCCGGCGCGAACGCGAACGCCGTCAAGGAGATGGTGCTCTGCATGATGGTGCTCGCGAGCCGCGGCGTGGTGCAGTCGATGGAGTGGGTGCGCGAGAACGCCACCGACCCCGACATCTTCACGCACGCGGAAGGCGCGAAGAAGGCGTTCGTCGGCCATGAGCTGCGCGGCAAGCGCGTGGGCGTGATCGGTTTGGGCAACGTGGGGTCGAAGGTCGCCAACGCCTGCGTCTACCTGGGCATGGACGTGTACGGCTACGACCCGTTCATCTCCGTGGAGCACGCCTGGGAGCTCAGCCGCGACGTCCAGCGCGTGGGCACGCTCGAGGACCTCTGCCGCGGCTGCGACTACCTCACGCTCCACGTGCCCGCGAAGGCCGACACCTTCCACATGATCGGCGACGAGCAGCTCGCGCTCCTCGCCCCCGGCGCCGTGCTCATCAACTTCGCCCGCGAGTCCATCGTGGACGAGGACGCCGTCGACACCGCGCTGCACGCGGGGCGCCTCTCGTGGTTCGCCACCGACTTCGCCACGCCCAAGACGGTGCTCATGCCGAACACGTTCGTGACCACGCATTCCGGCGCGGGCACGGAGGAGGCCGAGGCCAACTGCGCCGACATGGCCATCTCCGAGCTCAAGGACTACCTGGAGAACGGAAACATCGCGCATTCCGTGAACTACCCGAGCTGCTCGATGGGCAAGGCGCGCGCCGCAAGCCGCATCGCGTGCCTGCACGCGAACGTGCCGAACATGATCGGCCAGATCACGCGCATCCTCGCCGACGACAACGCCAACGTCCAGCGCATGGTGAACGAGAGCGCCGGCGAGCACGCCTACACCATGTTCGACACCGACGAGCACCTGGGAGCGGACACGATCGAGGCGCTCAAGCGCATCCCCTCGATGTACCGCGTCCGCGTGATCAAATAGGGCTGTCGCGCCACCAAGATATGCACAGCGCACAGCCTGGCAGCGCGGTCCGAGCGTCTGGGCACCCGGCGCGCTCAAATTCATTCCAGTTGTGTGTGCTTCTCCGAGCGCAGAGAGCCAGCACGGCGTGTATAGAATTTCGCGACCTGCGGTTTTTCTGCCCTCTTCGCCCGGTGCCCGCGCACCATCCGAAAAGATACACACACAACTGGAATGAGTTTTCTGAGGTGTGCTGCGCGGGTGCAGGAAGCGTGCTGCCAAGCGCCCTTTTCGCGTTTCCGCACCACGCGTTACACGCCCGGAAAGCGCCCCCCTCACGCCAACGTCGCCCAATCGATGAAGAGTTTGGCGTTGAGCTCGCGCTCCCGGCCGACGAGCCGCTCGGTCTTCGGAATCCTGCGCTCCCCGAGCTCGCGTAGGATATAGGAGGCGATCTGCTCGAATACGCGCCGGTCGGACAGCTGCTCGTATGTTATTGGGATGACCGTGTACCCCATGCTTTGCAGTGCCGCCAGCCGGGTCGCATCGGATAGCGCACTCTCGGCGTTGTCGTGCATAAGCTTGCTTTGGCACTCGACGATGACCGACCGGCTTCCATCGCGGCTGTGCATGAGCAAGTCCGCGACGCAGTATGTTTTGTCCGCCATCAAGCGCGCGGACCGGATGAGGTCGATGCGCTCGTTCAAGTAAATGGGGCTGACCCCCTCCCCACCCACACGCCGGGATAGGCCGAGCTTCATGGCCGCCTGTACCTCAAGAGGAGAGGCCGCGTTCTCGCACATCAAGCCGAGCGCCTGGACGAACGATTTGTAGCCCTTGCGGCCGCGCGCCCGCTCGGAAAACGCCTGCAGTTCCGAGCGCGTGACGAGCGGGGGTCGGTGCCAGAGATCGGTTGTGCGCCCACTCCGGTCGAGCACCGGGCGCCATCCGTCGAGCTCGGGCAGGCTACGTGCCTCGATAAGGGAATCGAGTTGCGCGCGCAGCGTCGGGTTGAGCGGGCAGACCGCGAAGGTGCCGCAGAGCTCGCTCATCGCCATGGCAAGCGTGATGACATCGACCTTGAGCGCCATGGTGAACAAGGTCAGCGCGGGAGAAGCGACGTGCATCTCGCTGCCAAGCTCGGTGAAGTCGCCGAGCTCGGGGTGCAGGCCGCACACATGGCCGACGAGGTTGTCCGAGCAAAACCGCCCCTCGCGCGTGTCGCTCAGGACGTGCAGCGGCTTGTCGAGCAGGCCGAGCGGGCGCTCGCACGCCAGGAAACGATACCGACCTCCTCGCGTGGCAAGATCGATGGGGTCATCAATCATCGCGAGGACGACCGGGGGCACCCGATGGAGGGCAAACGCGGTTGTTGAACAAAACTTCATGTCCATGTCATAACGCTACTGCCATTGCAAGCCTCTGCAATTGAGAATCTGAATTTCTCCCTCGCGACCTTGCAAAAACCTTGTCGCAAATCTGACAAGAATCTGACAGCTAAAATGCCTGGTAAATATAGGTGCGCAAAACCCCGTGGAAAACTCATTGTCGGAATCGAGGTGACATCTCGGAGGCGCATACGGCTCCGCACGGCCACGCAAGAAGTTCATTCCAGTTGTGTGTGCTTCTCTGGGCGCAAGGAGCCGTCACGATGCGCTTCGGATCTCGCGACCTGCGGTTTTCCTGCACCCTACGCCGTGTGTCTGCGCACCGTCCGAAAAGATACACACACAACTGGAACGAATATTCTGCGCCCGCCCTTGCGGGCAGTCGACGCCGTCAATTCGGCGTAAACGGGGCGTGCGGCGTTTCCCTTTCGGGCGCGACCATGCAACAATAGGGCGATACACGAGCGGTAGCTTGCCAGCCACGATAAGGAGCCTCCATGCGCGTTCTTCCTTTCCCCTGCATACGACCAGTCCCGGAGCGCGCGGCGGAGGTCGCGGCGCTTCCCTACGACGTCTTCGACCGCGCGGAGGCGGCCGCGTACGTCGCGGGGCACCCGCGCTCCTTCCTCGCCATCGACCGGCCTGAAACCCAGTTCCCGTCCGAACAGGACATGTACGCGCCCGAGGTCTACGCGCGCGCAGCCGAGCTCTTGCGGGAGCGCATCGAGGACGGCACCTACATCGAGGACCGCACGCGCGCCTACTACATCTACGAGCTCGCCTGGCAGGGACGCGTGCAAACGGGGCTCGTGGGCGTGTGCGCCATCGACGAGTACGAGGACGGCATCATCAAGCGCCATGAGCTCACGCGACAGGAGAAGGAGCGCGACCGCATCGAGCACATCCGCGCGCTCGCCTGCCAGACCGGCCCCATCTTCCTCACCTATCGCGACGAGCCGGTGCTCGGCATCATCATCGCCGCCGCGAAGGAGGGCTCGCCGCTCTACAGCTTCACCGACGAGGACGGCGTGCGCCAGACCGTCTGGGAGGTCGCGCGCCCGGAGGCCGTCGAGGCCATCCACGCCATGTTCGAGCACATCCCCTGCGCCTACATCGCCGACGGCCACCATCGCGCCGCCTCCGCAGTACATGTGGCGCAGGAGCTCCGCGGCGAGGCGAGGGCCGCGGGCACCTATACGGGCACTGAGCCGTTCAACTACTTCCTCTCCGTGCTCTTCCCGGCGAGCGAGCTCACCATCCTGCCGTACAACCGCGTGGTATCCGATCGCTGCGGCATGACGGGCGCGGAGCTCGCGGCGCGCATCGCGGAGGCGGGGTTCACCGTCGAGCGCGCGGACGCGCCCGTGACCCCCGAGGCGCCCGGGACGTTCGGCATGTATGCCGAAGGGACCTGGTGGAAGCTCGGCCTCGGCGAGGGACTCGCCGCGCAGGTCGCCGCGGGCGACGCCGTGAGCCGGCTCGATGCGAGCGTGCTGCAGGAGCACGTGCTCGTGCCGATCCTCGGCATCGGCGATGTGCGCGAGGACCCGCGCATCTCGTTCGTGGGCGGCATCCGCGGCGTGCGCGAGCTCGAGGAGCGCGCCGGCACCGCGGGCGCAGCGTTCTCGCTCCACGCGACCGGCATCGACCAGCTGCTCGCCGTCGCCGACGCCGGCCTGCTCATGCCGCCGAAATCCACCTGGTTCGAGCCGAAGCTCAGAAGCGGCCTCTTCATCCACCGCATCGCGAAAGCCTGAGCGCACGGGGCTGCAGACGGCGACTCCTTGCTGCGATGAAAAGCTAGCCCGTCACGGCCGCGCTACCCCAGGCGGTAATGCCCGACGACCTCACCAAACGAGGCGAGCGCGTCCTCTTCGTAGGCGAGCTGGAACGGGCTCGCCTGGTGGATGAGGTAGGGCACGCCGTCCGCGTTCCGGCGGTCGCTCACGATGCCCACGTGCCCGTCGTAGACGACGACGTCACCGCCCTGCCAGGCGTTGATGTCGGCCGTGTCGCAGGTGAGCGCCTCCGCATGGCGTTCGAGGTAGACCCGCACGTTCGGCACACGGCGAAAATCGATGTCCGCGTCGGGCTCAAAGATGCCGTAGGCCTCGGGCGCGGCGGCGATGTCCTCGGCCATGAGCGCGCGCAGGTCGAACCCCGCCCCGCGCAGGGCGAACGCCACGACATCCGTACAGACACCGCAGCCGTCGTCCGGATACCCGCCCGCGTAGTACGCGCTCCGATACCGCGGGCGCGTCTGCACGTAGGCGAGCGCGCTGTCGAGGATGTCCGTCTGGTCGTCGATGCCGTCCCCGTCGCGGTCGCGCTGCGAGCGGTACCGCGGGATGGAGGCAGCGAAGCGGTCGACAGGGCGCGCGGCGGAGGTGATGCATGCCGCTCCCGTCGCGACGGACGCGACGAGGCAGCCGAGCATGACCGCGACCATAGCCGCCGCGAGGCACGCGATGAGCGCTCGGCGACGTCCCGTGCGCTTGCCCATGCCGGCACCTCCCTTGCCCCGAGCGGCGCGAAACGGCTGGCAACTTGCCCCGCCGCGTCCCGCCCGAACCGCCACGCTACACGATCGAGAAGAAAAGCCCCCACAACACGCCCGCCGCGAACAGCATGGCGAGGATCACCAGGTTCTCGCGGACGTTGCGGTTGGCGCGGAACAGCACGAGGAAGCCCACGCCCGCCGCCACGAGCGTACCGGCCATGAGCGGACCGAACCCGAGCACGCCCTCGAGGTAGAGCTGGGTGACGACCACGCTCGCTGCGCAGTTGGGGACGAGCCCCACGAGCGCCGCGGCGAAGACCGCGAGCCCCTTGTTGGCGGAGAGCAGCGTCGCGAGCGCGTCCTCCCCGACCGTCTCGAGCACGACCACCAGGATGAGGGTGGTCACGAAGATGAACGCCGTCACCTGGATGGTGTGCGAGAGCGCACTGCGCACGATGGAGGCGGCGCCCCCGTGCCCATGGCTGTGGCCGTGGTCGTGCCCGCACGCGCAACCGTGCGCGGCATCGTGCGCGTGCCCCGCCCCGTGTGCGTCAGCGCTTCCATGCCCATGGCCCTCGTCCACGTCGTCGCAGCCGCACCGGTCCTGCTCGCACAGGCGATGGATGTGCTCGACGCCCTCGCCCGCCTCGGCCATCTCGTCCACGAGGTCGGGCTCGCCCGCGCGCCGCGCGGTCAGGCGGCGCGCCGCGGCATGCAGGCGCGCGTTGCGCTTAACGAGCCGAAGCAGCGCGTCGATGACGACGCCCGTGATCAGCGCCACGAGCGCCTTGCACAGAAGGATCGCAGCGAGGCGCCCCGGGTCGACGTGTTCGGCCACGAGCAGGGGCAGCATCTCGTCCGATGTCGAGAGGAAGACCGAGACGAGCGTCCCGAGCGTGATGACGCGCCCGGCGTAGAGCGTCGCCGCCATCGCCGAGAACCCGCACTGCGGGATGATGCCGAGCAGCGCGCCGACCACCGGGCCGGCCGCTCCCGCGCGGCGCACGAGCGCGGTCGCCCGCGAGCCGGCCGCGTGCTCGAGCGCCTCGAGCGCGAGGTAGGTGACGAAGAGGAACGGCACGAGCGGCAGCGTGTCCTCGAGCGCGTGTTCCACCAGATGTACGACGAGTTCCATAGAAACGCCGTTTCCCTTCTTTCGTAATGCACGCGCCACCGGCCGCCACGGGCGGCGCCGTCGTGCTAGGATACAGGTCGGAGGCCGCCCGACGGCAATCGGGGGCGCAGGCTCTCACGTGGTGCCGGGGCGTCCGCTGATGCCGAGCTCGCGCGGGGAGTCGAGCCCCCTGCGGGCGCGAGCCGGGCGGTGCGCCGACCCCTCCAAGGGTTCATACCCCTCACGGCGGCACCGTTTCGCCTCCTCGGAATCTGCTATTGTACGCACGATAGTTTAACTCAGCAAACTTTACTCGCACGGAAGGTGATGGCCGTGAACGTTGAGCAGGCCCTCGATTACACGATGCAGCCCTCGATGCCGCTCCTCTTCGGGGGCGACGCCGCGCTTCAGTCCGAGCGGCAGCGCAACGAGGAGGCGCTGCGGGCGCTGCTCGACGCGTTCACCGGCGACGAGGACCCCGGCTTCCCCTTCGACGTCGTGCGCGAGCTCGCCGACCGCAACCGCGCCCTGTGCGATCAGATCGGCGAGGAGAAGCTGCGCAACCTGAACTCCGTGGCACTCGCGCGGAGCCTCTCGGAGGCGGACCTCTGCCGGGGCATCGCGGCCATGCAGCAGCGCCCCGCCTCCGAGGTGGAGCGCGAGGTCGCGGGCGACCGCGACGCGCTCGCCGTCGCCTACGTGAGCGCGCCGGTGCGCGGGGTGGTCATCGGCATCGATATCGAGACCACCGGCACCGCCCCGGAGCGCGGCTACATCATCAACATGGGCCTCGAGCTCATGGAGCTCGCCGCGGACTCGAAGCCGTTCGCGGGCGGCGAGCGCTTCTACGGCCTGCCCGAGGAGCCCTACCGCACCACAGGCGTCCCCCTCACGCGCATCCACGGCATCACCTGGGACGACCTCGAGGGCAAAACGCCCTTCCGCGCCGACACGGAGGCCCAAGCCGGCCTGCTCGACCTCATGAAGCGCTACCCCATCATGGCGCATAACGCCGCGTTCGAGGATTCGTGGTTCCGCCTGCACCTCAACGGCTACGCCGAGGCGCGGCGCGCCGGGCAGATCGCGGTCATCGACTCGCGCGACATCTGCCGCAGGCTCGACGGCGAGGTCGCCGCGCTCCCGCGCGAGAGCGCGCCCGCGAGCCTGGAGAACTGGGCGCGGCGCCGCGGGACGCTCGCCCAAGACGAGAAGGAGCGGCACCTGGGCCTCGCCGACGCCGACCTCATGCTCCGTACCGTGCAGGCGGAGTTCGCGCGCAAGAACATGTTCTCGCCCCGGGCGTAGGCGCGCGCAGGCGGAAGCGACGCCGACGCGCCGCTCGCAACAGCGCCAGCGCCCACGCGCGGGATGCGGTGCGAGCATCGCCCCGTGCCACTCGGTACCCCGCCCGCCGCGCCGCATCCGACACGCTCCACACCGTGCTATCCTCACAGGGAACATCCCGACCCATCCCGCACCTTTGGAGGCCATCGTATGACCACGGCAGCACCGGGCACGAGCGCGGTTTTCGAATTCGACGCGCGCATCCGCTATAGCGAGGTGGATCATCGCGGCCAGCTCACCCTCCCCGCGCTCATCGACTACTTCCAGGATTGCAGCACCTTCCAGTCGGAGGAGCTCGGCGTGGGCATGCTGTGGCTCAAGGAGCACCAGCGCGCCTGGGTGCTCACCCATTGGCAGATCGTCATCGAGCGCTACCCCCGCCTCGCCGAGCGCGTCACGGCGGGGACGTTCGCGAGCTCGTTCAAGAGCCTCTCGGCCACGCGCTTCTTCTTCCTGCGCGACGAGGCGGGTTCCCTCATCGCGAAGGCGCGCTCCACGTGGGCGCTCATCGACCTTGCAAGCGGCCGACCCATCCGACCGACCGAGGAGGACACCGCCCCGTACGGCACGCACGAGCCACTTCCCATGCCCGAGGAGACGCGGCGCGTGCGCGTGCCCGATGCCCTGGCGCCCTGTGAGCCGCTCACGGTGCTCCGCCACCAGATCGACACGAACGAGCACGTCAACAACGGCCAATACATGCAGATCGCCCTCGAGGTGCTGCCGAGCGACATCGTGCCCGCATGCGTGCGCGTGGACTATCGGCGCTCGGCGGTGCTCGGCGACACCATCTATCCCCGGTTCGCGCAGGAGGACGGGCGCACCGTCGTCGTCCTCGATGCCCCGGACGGCAAACCGTACGCCGTCGTCGAGTTCAGCTGAGGCCCTCGCTGGGTATCACAAGGGTATGCAGCAGATACCCCGAGGGATAGGAGAACCTCATGGATCGCATGCTCATCCTCGTCCGCCATGGCCGCGCCGAGCGGGCGCAGCCCGGCATGGCTGACGCCGACCGCTCCCTCACGCCCGACGGGCTGGCGGCGCTTGCCGCGCCGGACGGGTTCGCCCGCTCGTTCTCGCTCCTCGGCGCCGAGGAGCGCGCCGCGGCCGTGGTCTGGACGAGCCCCGCGCTCCGCGCCCGGCAGACGGCGGAGGCCGTGGTCGCGGCGATCGGCGAGCGGCCGGTCACGCCGCTCCCCAGCCTCTTCGAGCAAGACGAGGAGGCGTTTCTCGATGCGCTCCGCGCAAGCGACGCGCCGTGCGTCATCGCTGTGGGGCACATCCCGTTCATGGAGCGCGTCGCCGAGCGCCTCTGCGGGGCGGAGCTGAGCTTCTCCCCGGGCGCCGTAGCCTGCATCCGGCTCGATTTCTGCCCCGACCCGTTCGCATCCGACCTGCTTTGGTTCGTCCAGGGGCCGAACACATAGGCAGGGCTCGCGGGATCCCTCGCACATTGAAGTCGTTTCCGTCGCCGCCCCGGTTCCCTTGGGATCGGGGCGGTTTCGGTGTGCCCGCCTTCCTGCGCGCGTGCTCGAGCCTCGATACTGTGTGGGATTTCGAATCCGGCGCGTAGCCAGCCCGAACGGCGCGGAAAACCGCAGGTGGGCTTCGGCCGCATGCGCGGTCTACTCGGCGAGCGCCCAATCCCACTCAGTATCGAGGCTCGAGCATGCTCCAGGGGCGCCGTTCTCGTGGTGGACACGCTCCTGCACGGGAAAATGAGCGCGCCTGGCGCCAAAATTGATCCCCTTTTTCCTTGACATATGAATATGCGTTCATATAATCATAGATAACAACATCTGAACGTATGCACATATGTTGAAAGGAGCGAGCATGACCGACACCACCGCGACCGCGGTACCCGGCGACGAGCCCTGCATGCCCGACGAGGAGCTGCTGCTCGACCTCGCCGACCTCTTCAAGGTGTTCAGCGACACGACGCGCATCAAGATCCTGTACGCGCTCTTCGACACGCCGCGCTCCGTGGGCGACATCGCCGAGACCATCGGCGCCACGCAGAGCGCCGTGAGCCACCAGCTCCGCATCTTGAAGCAGGCGCGCCTCGTGCGCTTCGACCGCGACGGGCGCAGCCTCATCTACTCGCTCGCCGACGACCACGTTCACACCATGCTCGCCCAGGGCATGAGCCATATCTGCGAATAAGCCGCGCGGCACCGCGCGCTGCGAAGAAAGGAACCCGCCATGCGCAAGTCATTCAAACTCGACGAGATCGATTGCGCCGTCTGTGCCCAGAAGCTCGAGGACGCCATCGGCAAGCTCCCCGGCGTGGAGAAGGCGCGCGTGAACTTCCTGACCCAGAAGCTCACCCTCACCACGGCCGACGACGCCGACTTCGACGAGGTGCTCGACCGCGTGGTGAAGCTCACCGCCGACATCGAGCCCGACTGCGAGATCCTGCGCTAACCGCCTCGCCCCGTCGGAGCGCGGAGCAGCCTCCTGTCGAACACATGAACATATGCTCATATAGGCAACGTTGAAAAACCCCTGGGGTGTTTTTACATGAACAAGAAGCAGCGCGCATGGCGCAACCGCATCCTCCTCGCAATTGGCCTCTTCGCCGTCATCCTGGTTGCCGAGAAGACGGGCGTGCTCGCGCGGGCGTTCGGATCGTACAGCCCGTATGTCGCGTTCGCCCTCTACCTCGTGCCCTACCTCATCGCCGGCTACGAAGTGCTCATCAAGGCATGGCGCAACATCCGTCGCGGGCAGGCGTTCGACGAGGCCTTCCTCATGACCGTCGCCACCATCGGCGCCTTCGCCACCATCCTCTTCCCCGAGACCGAGCCCCAAGCGGCCGAAGGCTGCGCCGTCATGCTCTTCTACCAGGTGGGCGAGCTCTTCCAGAGCTACGCCGTGGGCAAGAGCCGCAAGTCCATCAGCGAGATGATGGACATCGCGCCCGACTACGCCAACATCGAGCGCGACGGCGAGCTCGAGGAGGTCGACCCGGACGAGGTCGCGGTGGGCAGCATCATCGTCGTCAAGCCCGGCGAGCGCGTGCCCATCGACGGCGTCGTGACCGAGGGCGCCTCGCAGCTCGACACCGCCGCCCTCACGGGCGAGAGCATCCCGCGCCATGTAGAGCCCGGGGCGGAGGTCATCTCCGGCTGCATCAACATGACGGGCGTGCTGCGCATCCGCACCACGAAGCCCTTCGGCGAGTCCACGGTGAGCCGCATCCTCGAGCTCGTGGAGAACGCGAGCGAGAAGAAGGCGCGCACCGAGAACTTCATCACGCGGTTCGCCCGCGTGTACACGCCGGTCGTCACGATCTCGGCCGTGCTCCTCGCCGTGATCCCGCCGCTCGCGGGCATGGGCGCCTGGTCCGACTGGCTGCTGCGCGGCCTCACCTTCCTCGTGGTGAGCTGCCCGTGCGCGCTCGTCATCTCCGTACCGCTCAGCTTCTTCGGCGGCATCGGCGGGGCCTCCAAGCTCGGCGTCCTCGTCAAGGGCTCGAACTACCTCGAGCTGCTCTCGAAGGTCGACACCGTGGTCTTCGACAAGACGGGCACCCTCACGAGCGGCACCTTCAACGTCGTCGCCGTGCACCCCGAGGCGGGCGTCGACCCCGACTACGTGCTCAGCAATGCCGCCTATGCCGAGGCGTTCAGCGACCACCCCATCGCCGTTTCCGTGCGCGCCGCCTACTCCGGCGTCATCGACCAGGCGCGCATCGCCGACGTCCGCGAGGAGTCCGGCCACGGCGTCTCGGCGCGCGTGGACGAGCACGTGATCATGGTGGGCAACGACAAGCTCATGAGCGAGCACGGCAACTCGTGGCACGACTGCGACCTCACCGGCACGATCCTGCACGTCTCGGTCGACGGCGAATACGTGGGGCACATCGTCATCGCCGACGTGGTGAAGGACGACGCCGCCCAGACCATCCGCGACCTGCACGCCGCGGGCGTGAAGCGCTGCGTCATGCTCACCGGCGACCGGCGCGACGTGGCAGAGGCCGTGGGGGCGCAGCTCGGCATCGACGAGGTGCGCGCGCAGCTCCTGCCCGCCGACAAGGTCAGCGCCGTCGAGCACCTGCTCGGCCTCGAGCGCGGCGACGGCAAGCTCGCCTTCGTGGGCGACGGCATCAACGACGCGCCCGTGCTCATGCGCGCCGACGTGGGCATCGCCATGGGCGCGATGGGGTCGGACGCCGCCATCGAGGCCGCCGACGTGGTGCTCATGGACGACAAGCCCTCGAAGATCGCGAGCGCCATGCGCATCGCCCGCAAGACCATGCGCATCGTCTGGCAGAACATCGTCTTCGCCATCGGCGTGAAGGTCGTGATCCTCGTGCTCGCCGCCTTCGGCATCGCCAACATGTGGCTCGCCGTGTTCGGTGACGTGGGCGTGGCCATGATCGCGATCCTGAACGCCATGCGCGCGATGCAGGTCTCGAAGCGGTAGCCGCACCGCGCCGCGTGATACCATGGGTCGGGCACCCGCCCATCCCCGCGAGGGCGAGGTGCGCGACCCATGGCATCGGCATCGAGGGGAGGCGCCGTGGCGGAGGCACGCGGGCGCATCGCGCGCTTCGACAACGTGAAGGGGCTGCTCATCATCCTCGTGGTGGCGGGGCACTTCATGCATCCCATCCATAACGACAACCCGGTCCTGAGCTACCTGTTCGACCTCATCTACCTCTTCCACATGCCGCTCTTCGTGTTCATGTCGGGGCTCTTCGCCAAGGGCGCCTACCGGGACGGGCGGCTCAACGTGAACCGCATGGTCTCCTTCGCGCTGCTGGGGCTTGCCTACCAGGTCGCCTACCTGGCGATCAGCGGGCTGCTCGCGCCGGCGCGCATCCTGCGCTTCACCTCCGCGCCGTGGTACCTCATCGGCATGGTGTGGTGGTACCTGGCAACGCCCGTGCTCGCGCACGTCCCCGCGCCGGCGGGCGTGGCGATAAGCCTGGTCGCTGCGCTCCTCGGCGGCTGCATCGACATGTCCGACGGCTTCCTCGCCATCAGCCGCTCCATCGCCTTCCTCCCCTATTTCGCGCTGGGGTACTACTGCACCACCGACCGCGTCGAGCGCATCGCGCGGAGCCGCTGGCCCTGGGCGGCGGTCGCGGCGTTCGCTGGCCTCGCCGTCGCGCGCGCGGTGGACGCCCATGCCTTCGACTGGTTCTTCCCCATGGTGTACGGCGACAACCCCTACACCCACGGCGTGCTGCCGGGCATGCTCGCGAAGCTCACCGCGATCGCATGCGCCGTCGTCTGCTCGCTCGCCGCTCTCAAGCTCGTGCCCGCGGCGCGCGGCGCGCTCACGCGCCTCGGCGAGCGCACCCTCCAGGTCTACGTGCTCCACCGCCTCATCCGCGCCTGGCTCACGTTCCAGACGCCCTTCTACCACCTGCCCGTCCTCCTCGACCCCCTCGTGGGCACGGCGATCATCCTCGCCCTGTCCGGCGGCGTCACGGCGATCTGCGCCTGGCGCGGCTTCGAGCGGCCGTTCGCGCGCTTCATGGCCGTCCGCTGGCTCCCCGCGCCCAAAGCTCCCGAGACGCCCGAGGAGTCCGGGCGATAGCGCACCGGGTGCGCGGAGCCCAGGATGCGCAGGCGGCCCAACCGCGCAGGCACCCGCGTCGCCGCATACGTAGGTACCGTGGAAAACGCGCCGCCGCGGCGCGCATGGGCTACACTTTCCCCCAGCGTAACGACGGCTCCGCCCCGGGGCCGCTTGCATGAGGGGACATCCATGGAAGAGCTCTTCTTCAACTTCATCGACCAGTTCGGCTACTTCGCCGTGGGCGCGCTCATCTTCATCGAGAACGTCTTCCCGCCCATCCCGAGCGAGCTCATCCTGCCGCTCGGCGGCTTCTTCACCACCTCGACGGACTTGACGCTCCCGGGCGTCATCATCGCCGCGACCATGGGCTCGGTGCTCGGCGCCTTCATCCTCTACGGCATCGGCTGGGTGCTCAACCGCGACCGCCTCATGCGCTTCTTCGAGACGCGCCCCATGCGCCTTCTGGGCTTCAAGGGCGACGACATCTCCAAGGCCATCGACTGGTTCGACCGCCGCGGCCAGATCTCGGTGCTCATCTGCCGCTTCGTGCCCATCGTCCGCAGCCTCATCTCCATCCCCGCCGGCGTGGCGCGCATGAACATGGTGCGCTTCGCCCTCTACACCCTGCTGGGCTCGGCGGTGTGGAACACCGTGCTGTGCTCGCTCGGCGCGGCGGCGGGCAGCGCCTGGGAGACGGTGACCGAGCAGGCCGAATGGGTGTCCGACATCGTGAAGTACGTCATCATCGCCATCGTCGTCATCGTCGCGGTCTGGTGGATCTGGAAGCGCATCATCCCGAACCTCAAGCAGGAGCGCGAGCGCTAGGGCGCGCGACCCCGCCCCGCCCCGAGGGGCGGGCACAGCCGCATGCGGGCGCCGCGCGGGGCGCAGGTGCATGGTGCTAAGATGGGTTCCGAAACCGACCTATCACCCCTATCCTGAAGGGACGTTATGGCGATCCTGCTCGGCTGCGACGACATCTCGCTCGAGTTCCCCACCAAGCGCGTGCTCGCGCACGTGACGCTCGGGGTGAACGAGGGCGACCGCATCGGCATCGTCGGCCGCAACGGCGATGGGAAATCCACGCTTCTGAACCTCTTGGCCGGCGCGCTCGAGCCGGACGACGGCCGCGTGACGCACCGGCGCGGCCTGCGCATCGGCCTGCTCGGCCAGCGCGACGCGCTCGACGACGCCGAGACCGTACACCACGCCGTCGTGGGCGATGCACCCGAATACGAGTGGGCCTCCTCGCCGCGCGTGCGCGACGTGCTCGCCGGCCTCATCCACGACGTGCCCTGGGACGGCACCGTGGGCGCGCTCTCGGGCGGGCAGCGCCGCCGCGTCGACCTCGCCCGGCTGCTCATCGGCGACTACGACGTGCTCATGCTCGACGAGCCCACGAACCACCTCGACATGCGCACCATCAACTGGCTCGCGCACCATATGCAGAACCGCTGGCAGGCCGGCGCGGGCGCGCTGCTCATGGTCACACACGACCGCTGGTTCCTCGACGAGGTCTGCACCTCCATGTGGGAGGTGCACGACGGCACGGTCGACCCCTTCGAGGGCGGCTACTCCGCCTACATCCTGCAGCGCGTCGAGCGCGACCGCCTGGCGCAGGTGGCCGAGGAGCGGCGGCGCAACATGGCGCGCAAGGAGCTCGCCTGGCTCTCGCGCGGGGCGCAGGCGCGCAGCACGAAGCCGAAGTTCCGCGTCGAGGCCGCCCGCGAGCTCATCGCCGACGTGCCGCCCCTGCGCAACGAGCTCGAGCTCAAGCGCCTCGCTGTGGCGCGCCTGGGCAAGCAGGTCATCGACGTGCTCGACGTGACGGCGGGCTATGACGACGCCGCGCCCGGCACCGATGGCACCAGCACTCCCGCTCCCGCCGTCCTCGAGGACGTGACCTGGCTCATCGGCGCGGGCGACCGCTTCGGCCTCCTCGGCGAGAACGGCGCGGGCAAGTCCACCCTGCTCGATGTGGTGCGCGGCAAGCTCGAACCGCGCGCGGGGCGCGTGAAGATCGGCAAGACGGTGCGCTTCGGCATGCTCTCGCAGCAGCTCGACGAGCTCACGCCCCACCTGAACGACACGATCCGCGAGGTGCTCTCCCACTACAAGCAGCGCTACGTCATCGACGGCAAGGAGACGAGCCCCGAGAAGCTCCTTGAGCGTCTCGGCTTCACCACGCAGCAGCTCTGGAGCCGCATCGCCGACCTGTCCGGCGGCCAGCGCCGGCGCCTCATGCTCCTGCTCACGATCCTCGAGGAACCCAATGTGCTCATCCTCGACGAGCCGGGCAACGACCTCGACACGGACATGCTCGCCATCGTGGAGGACCTGCTCGACGGCTGGCCGGGCACCCTCATCCTCGTGACGCACGACCGCTACCTCATGGAGCGCGTCACCGACCAGCAGTTCGCGCTCATCGACGGGCACCTGCGCCACGTGCCGGGCGGCGTGGACGAGTACCTGCGGCTCGTGGAATCCGCCGCGCGGGACGCGGACGAGGGCGGCAAGCGGGGCGCGGGCGCACCCGGCAACAGCGCTCAGGGTGCGGAGGTCACAGGGCCCGCGCAAGCTCCCGATGACGCGCCCAAGCTCTCCAACGCCGAGCGCCAGCGCCTGCGCAAAGAGGTCGCCTCGCTCGAACGGCGCATCGCCACGCAGCGCTCGCGCATCGAGGGGCTCGAGGCCGAGATGGTCGATATCGCCCCGACCGATTACCTCGCGCTCGAGGCCCAGCAGGAGAAGATCTCGCAGGCGCGCGCCGACCTCGACGAGCTCGAGACCTCCTGGCTCGAGGCGTCGGAGGCGCTCGAGGGGTAGCGTGACACGGGGACGGAGCACCCCCCCCTCCCCCACTTCACACAACGGAGCCCGCCGGCACCGCGACCGAGGTCGCACGTGCCGGCGGGCTCCTGCATGAGCGCTACCGCTTCTTGCGCGGGCGGGGCTTCCGCTTGCGGGCGGCAACCTCCGCCGCATCCCCGCCGCGCGCCTGCTCCTGCCGCTCCGCCTGCCGCTTGCGCGCCAGGTACCATCCGAAGACCATCGCCGCCGCGATGATGGCGATGTACACGATCTGATCCATCTGCGATTCCCCTCGCGACGCGCGGTACGGCGGTCGAGCACGTCGCCCCCGCCGCGTACCGCGCGCCCTCAACGTCCTACAGGTCGAGCTCCATGAGCCGGGCGAGCGCGAGGATGTAGATCTTGAGCGCCCGACGCAGCTCAGCCTCGTTCGCGCCCTCGTTCGCGCCGTGCATGGGGCCGACCCATTCCGGGAAGCCCGAGGTGTCGCCCTCCGGCCCGAACGAGACCGCGCAGGGGAAGTTCCGCGCGTACGTGCCGCCGCCCATCGAGAACGGCTCGGCCGGCTCGCCGGTGACCTCGCGGTACACATCGAGGAGCGCCTGCACGGCCGGGTGGTCGGCGGAGACGGAGAACGGCGGCTTCACGGACGCCACCTCGAACGACGCGCCGTGCTCCGCGGCGAGCGCGCCAAGACGCCGCTCGAGCTCCTCGGAGGTCGTGCTGTCGGGGTAGCGGATGTCGAGGGAGAGCGTGATGACGCCGTCGGCCATAACGATCTTGCCGGCATTGGAGGTGAGGGGGCCGAACGCCTCGCTCGCGGTGGCCACGCCGGAAGCCTCGCCGTAGGCATCGGCCGAGAGCACGGCAAGGAGCTCGACGAACGCGCGCTCCGTAGGTGCCAGCAGATCGGAGTTCGCGCGCAGGAAGGAGACGACGAGCTTGAGGGCGTTGACCGTCCCCTCGGGCGTCGAGGCGTGGCCGCCGACGCCGTGCGCCGTGATGCGGGCGACGCCGGGACGGACGGCCTCGACGGTGAGCCGGTCGGCGAGCTCAGCGGGCACCGCGAGCGCGTCGGCATCGACCGCGAGCTCCACGATGGACTCGCCCGGAATCGCGTTCGACACCTCCGCGGCGGTCCAGGAGCGGATCACCCCGTCCTCGATGGGAGCGCTCGAGAAGCGCGCATTGAAGCAGCCCTTCTCGGCGTTGCACACGGGGAAGGAGGCGTCGGGCGTGAACAGAAAGGCGGGCGCGTCGTGACCGGCGAGGTAGTGGTGGACGTCGGTCATGCCCACCTCCTCGTCGCAGCCCAGCAGCGCGCGGAAGGTGTAGCGCGGGGTGATGCCCTCGTGCGGGAAGAACGCGCCCGCGTACAGCGAGAGGACCGCGGGACCCTTGTCGTCGCTCACGCCGCGGCCGATCAGCCAGCCTTCGCGGCGCTCGACCTGGAAGGGGTCCGTCGCCCAGCCGGGGCCTGCCGGCACGACGTCGACGTGCGCGATCGTGGCGACCTGCGTCGCCTGCTCGCCGGGGATGTCGCCCCAACCGAGGTAGCCCGCATCCTCACCGGTCTCGTACCCCAGGCGGCGCGCGATGGCGAGGCCGCAATCGAGGGCGCCCCGCACCTCCGGGCCGAAGGGCGCGCCCTCGGACCCCTTCGCGCTATCCGCGACGGACGGATGGCTCACCAGCTCGGCGATGTCCGCCACCACGTCCTCCCAGACCTCGTCGATATAGGCGTCGACGCGCGCCGTCAGCTCTGCATCCATCGCAGTCCCTCCGGTTTCCCTGAACGAACGTTCCTTCCCTATCTTACGCCGTAAGCGAACAGCCCAGCAGCGCGGCGAGCTCATCGGCATCCGTGCACAGGGCATCCGCGCCCGCGCGCTCGAGCTCGGCGCGGGCGTCCTCGTCGCGGTAGATGCCGATGCACGGCAGCCCCACCGCATGCGCGCCCTCGACATCGAAGCGCCGGTCGCCCACGAGCACGGCATCGCCGGGCGCGGCACCGAGGCGCTCCAGGCACGCACGCACGCACGCCTCCTTGGTGTGGCGCACGCCGTCGATGCGTCCCACGATGGCGTCGAAGGGCGGCAGGGGCAGCGACGAGATCATCTGCTCCGCGGAACCCTGCAAACGCGAGGTCGCGACGCCCACGGTGCGCCCCGCAGCGGAGAGCGCCGCCACGAGCTCCGCCATCCCCGGGAAGACCGGGTAGTCCTCCGGCCGCGTCATCTGCGCGAAGGCGGCGCGATAGGTCTCGACGAGCCCCTCGGCCTCCTCGCGCGTCAGGTGCGCGACCTCCATGAAGCCGTCGACGATCGGCGGCCCGATGAGCAACTGCAGGTCGCCCACCGCGTCAAGGCTGAAGCCATGCGTCCGGAGCGTGTACTCGGCCGCCCGCTTCACCGCGGGACCGGTATCGGCGAGCGTCCCATCGAAATCGAACAGCACGACCGGACGGTCGAAGCGCCCCTCACTTCCCTGCGCCATGCGCGCACATCCCTTCCCCCCAGCATTCCAGCATGAAAAAGCGCCCTGATGCACATGGCACCAGGGCGCTCGGCTCTCAATGTACGGGATAGAACCCGGACGCTACTCGGCGTCCTCGGCCTTCTCCTCGGGCTTGTCGAGCGGGGCGACCTCGATCTCCACGCCGAGGGTCTCGGCGGCGGACTTCATCGACAGCGAGATGCGACGACGATCGAGCTCGATCTCCATGACCTTGACCTGCACCTTGGCGCCCACATGGGTGACCTGGCTGGGCTGGTCGACGTGCTTGTTGGCCATCTCGGAGATGTGCACGAGGCCCTCGATGCCCTCACCGAGGTCGACGAACGCGCCGAACGGCACGAGCTTCGTGACGGTACCCTCGACGATGGCGCCCACCGGGTACTTCTTGACGAGCGCGTGCCACGGATCCTCGGTGGTCTGCTTGAGGCCGAGGGAGATGCGCTCGCGGTTGAGGTCGACGTCGAGCACCTCGACCTCGATCTCCTGGCCGACCTTGACGACCTCGGAGGGGTGGTTGACGTGGTTCCAGGAGAGCTCGGAGATGTGCACGAGGCCGTCGATGCCGCCGAGGTCGACGAAGGCGCCGAAGTCGACGATCGAGGACACGGTGCCGCGCAGGCGCATGCCGGGCTTGAGCTTGGAGAGGATCTCCTGGCGCTCGGCCTTGCGGGACTCCTCGAGCACCACGCGGCGGGAGAGCACGACGTTGTTGCGGTTGCGATCCATCTCGATGACGCGCGCCTCGATGGAGGTGTGCAGGTACTGCGTGAGATCCTTCACGCGGCGCAGGTCGACGAGGGAGGCGGGCAGGAAGCCGCGCAGGCCGATGTCGAGGATGAGACCGCCCTTGACGACCTCGATGACCTCGCCCTCGACGTTCTCGCCGGAGTGGAACTTCTCCTCGATGCGGTTCCAGGCGCGCTCGTACTCGGCACGCTTCTTGGACAGCACGAGGCGACCCTCCTTGTCCTCCTTCTGGAGCACGAGGGCCTCGATCGGGTCGCCGATCTCGACGATGCTCGCCGGGTCGGCGTCCTTGCGGATGGACAGCTCACGGACCGGGATGACGCCCTCGGACTTGAATCCGATATCGACGAGGACCTCGTCCTTCCCGATCTTGACCACGGTGCCGTTGACGATGTCGCCCTCGTTGAAGTCGATCACCGAATCGTCATACAGGCTGTTCATCTCCTCCGGGGTGATGTCGTCATCCAGCGAGAAGATGGACGGGTTCTGAATCTCACTCAAAGGTGGACCCCTTTCGAAGTACGGGGCCCCGATTGCTCGAACCGGCTGATGCGCGCATATGCGGAAGGTCCGCTCACGCCACCGTTGGTACACTCGGGGGCCGATAGATACGAACGTGAACCGTATCGATTCACGAAGTAATAGGTTACGTTGAAATGCCCGCGTTTTCAAGCACGTCGTGCGATTTTTTCCGTGCGTAACCTGTTTTTTCGCTAGGTTTCATACCGGTTTTTATAGCATTTTGGGTAGAACGTGGTTCACGGCCGGACAGCGCGCGCTAAGGAGGAGAGCGGCATGCTCAAAGCGGTGGCCTTCGATATGGACGATACGTTGCTCAGCATCAACCTGACCGCCTTCATCGCCGTCTTCGCCCGCGACGAGGCGCGGCTGCTCGCCGACATCGGGCGCAAGAGCCCGCTCGCCGCCCTCGCCGGCTTGGGCGGCGTGCTCCACGACCTGAACGCCAACGCCCGCGCCGAGAGCGACGCGCGCACGAACCGCGCCTACGTCGACGACGAGATCGAGCGGCGCCTGGGCATCCCGCTTAGCGACCCCGTCATCGCCGACGCCTTCGAATACTATGAGCGCGAGGTGCTTCCCCGCAGAAACGACGGGGTCGTCGCCGCCCGCCCGCGCCCCGGCGCGCACGAGGCGGTCGAGGAGGTCGTGGACCGGGGCTTGCGCATCGCGCTCCTCACGAACCCGAGCTTCAGCCGCGCCTGCATCGAGTGCCGTATGGCCTGGGGCGGCATGCTCGACATGCCCTTCGAGCTCGTGACCACCATGGAGAACTCCACGCGCTGCAAGCCGGACGCCCGCTACTACCTCGAATCCCTCGAGGTGCTCGGGCTCGACCCGCACGAGGTGCTCATGGTGGGCAACGACCCCAAGCGCGACATCCCCTTCCCCGACTGCGGCATCCAGACCGCCTACGTGGGCCGCGGCACGCCGCCGCGCGCGACGTGGTGCGGGTCCATGGAGGACTTCGCCCGGAACTTCGATGAGGTGGAGGAACGGTTCTATATGCGCGCCGAACGGGAGGCGGGCAGGCCTCGTTGACGGCGTGCGGGCGGGCTGCAATGATGGAGGGGATTTCTGTCACCCGACCGCATCATAAGGAGCACACGATGGCCGAACCCCTCTCCCCCGCCGAACGCGACCGCACATTCTGCGACATCCTCAACCGCGAGCTCGTCTGCGCCCTCGGGTGCACGGAGCCCATCGCCGTCGCCTATGCCGCCGCGCTGGCGCGCGAGACCCTCGGCTGCGAGCCCGAGCGCCTCGAGCTCGACTGCTCCGGCAACATCATCAAGAACGTCAAGAGCGTCACCGTGCCCAACTCCGGCGGCCTCGCCGGGCTCGAGGCGGCCGCGACCCTCGGCGCCGTGGGCGGGAACGCCGCGAGCGCGCTCGAGGTGCTCGAGGACGTCGATGACGCGGACCGGGCGCGCACCCGCGAGCTGCTCGACCGTGCGGGTTATGCAGAGGTCTCGCTCGCCGTCGACGTGCCGAACCTCTATATCCGCGTGCGTGCCCACGCCTCCGGACATACCGCGGACGTCATCATCGCCGAACACCACACGAACGTCGCCTACCGCGCGCTCGACGGGGTGAGGCTCGACGGCGCCTACGACTCGCCCGAGGCGGTCGCGAGCGACGCGCGCGATGCGCACGACCAGGTGCTCTCCGCCCTCAGCCTCGAGGCCATCATCGAGTTCGCCGAGGACGGGGATATCGATGCCGCGCGCGACGCCCTCGAGCGCCAGCTCTCCCTGAACGACGCGATCTCGCGCGAGGGGCTCGAGCACGCCTGGGGCGCCGAGGTGGGCCGCACGCTGCTCGACAGCCGCGAGGACGACACCCCCTGCCGCGCCCGCGCCCGCGCTGCGGCCGGGTCAGACGCGCGCATGAGCGGCTGCGCGATGCCCGTCGTGATCGTGTGCGGCTCGGGCAACCAGGGCATCACCGCGTGCCTGCCCGTCCTGGAGTACGCCGAGCGCCTCGGGGTCGAGGGCGACCGGCTGCTGCGCGCGCTCGCCCTCTCCGACCTCGTCGCGATCCATGTGAAGAGCTACATCGGCGCGCTCTCGGCGTTCTGCGGCGCGGTGTGCGCGGCCTGCGGCGCGGGTGCGGCCATCACGTGGATGAGCGGCGGCACGCCCGAGCAGGTGGGCGCCACGATCGTGAACACCCTGGGCAACGTGGGCGGCATCGTGTGCGACGGCGCGAAGTCGAGCTGCGCGGCGAAGATCTCGGCGGCGGTGGACGCGGCCATCCTCGGGCACGACATGGCGATGGCCGGCCGGAGCTTCCGCGCGGGCGAGGGCCTCGTTCAGGAGACCATCGAGGAGACCATCGCGAGCATGGGCTACGTGGGCCGCGTGGGCATGAAGCCCACGGACGTGGAAATCTTGAACATCATGATCGGCAAGACCGAGGTGGGGCGCTAACGCGGGCTGCTCCGGCGGCGGGCGGGCATGCGTCCCGCCGACCGCGCGCGGATATATAGGTACGAGACGGATCCCGGTCGCGGTACGGCGGCCGGGATCTGTGCTATCGGGGGTGGACGGCCGCGCGCGGAAACAAAAAACCGGCAGCGGGTGAACCCGCCGCCGGCATGCGCTCGATGGAGGCGACGCCCAGATTCGAACTGGGGGTAAAGGCTTTGCAGGCCTCTGCCTTACCACTTGGCCACGTCGCCGATGAAAAAGGCCGAATGAAATCATCCGGCCCGTCTCATGCAATGGAGCGGACAACGGGGCTCGAACCCGCGACCCCAACCTTGGCAAGGTTGTGCTCTACCAACTGAGCCATGTCCGCTTGCGAGAAAGTACTATACGCAAGTTCCCCCCGTCTTGCAAGCATAAATTTCAACTTTTTTTGGATGCGCTCGTTACGAGGGCTTTTTCTGAATATATTTCCGGGCGGGTACAATGGTCGGCAAGCATTTCATACGAATCGAACTTCCGTCGCCACCTGCATCCGTAAGGAGACCGTGTGTTTCGCATCGTCGTGCTCATCGTCGCGCTCTTCCTCATCGCGCGCGGCATCTCGTACCTCATCCAGCGCTACCTCGCGGCGCGCGGCGCGGGCAGAACCTTCAAGCGGATGCTGCGCCAGGGACGCATCGACGCCGGCGTGTACGACGACGCCATCTGGACCGAGAGCTCCGCGTTCGGCCGCACCAAGCTCCGCCCCAAGATCTCGTCCGCGCAGCAGCGCGTCATCTACGAGGCCCGGCGCGCGCTACGTGAGGACTTCCTGAACGACCACGCCCCGGGGTTCTACCAATACATCATCATCTTCCTCGTCGCCTCGGTGCTCGGGCTCATCCTCGAGACGGTCTACATGTACGCCCTCTACGGCGTCGTGGAGAGCCGTGTGGGCCTGGTGTGGGGGCCGTTCTCGCCGCTCTACGGATTCGGCGCGGTGCTGCTCACCGCGGTGCTCTGGCCGCTGCGCAACCAGCCCATCTGGATAATCTTCGTCATCTCGGCGGGCATCGGCGGCATCCTCGAGCAGATCGCCGGCTGGGGCATGGAGACGGTCATGCACGCGTGGTCGTGGTCGTACCTGCACTTCCCCGACCACATCACGCAGTGGGTGGCGTGGCGCTTCCTCATCATGTGGGGCGTGCTGGGGCTCGCGTGGTGCAAGCTCATCATGCCGGAGATGCTCTTCCGCATCGGCGAGCCCACGACGCGCCGGCAGGCGGTGGTGGCGGGGCTCCTCGCGGCCTTCATCGCGCTCGACGTCAGCATCACGGTCATGTGCTTCTACCGCGCCGGCAAGCGCCAGGAGGGCATCCCGCCGCAGAACGTCTTCGAGGAGTACATCGACCGGCACTTCGGCGACGACTTCATCAGCGACACGTTCGAGAACATCAACCTCGACCGCGACAAGCGCCCCCGCACCCAATGAGTCATTTAGGGACGGGTTCAAAACGATACTTTTTGCTATGTTTAGGGACAGGCTTTGCACGAACGGCTTTGCACGAACGCACCGCATGACCCGAAAGGACGCACCATGGAGAAGATAGCGAGCTTCACCGTCGACCACCTCACGCTCGAGCCGGGCGTATACGTCTCGCGCGTCGACCGCGACCCCGCCACGGGCGCCGTGGTGACGACGTTCGACCTGCGCCTCACCGCGCCCAACCGCGAGCCCGTGATGAACACCGCCGAGGTGCACACCATCGAGCACCTGGGCGCGACGTTTTTGCGCAACGACCCCGAGTGGGCGAGCCGCGTAGTCTACTTCGGCCCCATGGGCTGCCGCACGGGCTTCTACCTCGTGGTGTTCGGCGAGGTGTCGTCGCGCGAGATCGCGCCGCTCGTGACGCGGCTCTTCGAGTTCGTCTGCGACTTCGAGGGCGAGATTCCCGGCGCTGCGGCGGCGGAGTGCGGCAACTACCTCGATCAGAACCTCCCCGCGGCACAATGGTGGGCGCGGCGCTACCTGGAAGGGACGCTCCGCGGGATCGATGAGGCGCACCTGGCGTACGGCGCGTAGGAGCTTGAGCGGCGGTGCGCGCGGCTGTCGATGCACGCCGCGCGGGAACGCAGATTCAAGTTTTTTCAAACTCCCGCTTTACATGGCGGGCGGGCTTCGGTATATTATCCCTTGCGCTGATGGCGCACCCTGAACGGGCGTTTAGCTCAGGGGGAGAGCGCTTCCCTGACACGGAAGAGGTCACAAGTTCAAATCTTGTAACGCCCACCACGAATGATACAGGTCAGAGGCTATGGTCTCTGGCCTGTTTTGGTATGTGCCGGTAGAAAGTGTCTTCATTTGCCGGCAGAGCCTGCATGGGCTCCATCAAGCTCAAGAACGCACCCAAGGCGCCCGTTGAGCCCGTGACACCTCACGCATGCGAACGGCAGCCCTTCTGGACCCGCCGCCCACCGGCGCATGATTCATTCGCATCGAAGCAAAATAAATTAGTGTACTCCGTTTCCCCTTGCCGTGCTGAGATACCACTACTAGCGACGACTCAACAAAGCGTTTCGCATCGCGCTATGCTCTCCCTTGACCCTGGAGTCGAACAAGGAAGGGAGCCGATCATGGTAGTTCTCGACAAGGAGAAGGTCGAGCGCTCGAACTGGCTGGACTACGACCGGCCGAGGACGGCGCGAGAGCACAGGGGGTACTGGTACGATCCGACCGACCCGGCCGCGTTCCACACGCCCGGGGAGATCGACGACCATATCGCGCGCGCCCGCGTGGCGAACGACATCGACGTATTCCGTCGCAACCCGGACATGCTCGCGCAGCTCAAGGCGCGCGTCGCCGAGCACCCCGAAGAGCGCGCGGGCTGGAAGCACGTCCTCGACGTGCTGTAGCGCGGCCTGCGGAGCGTAAGACCGGACGGCCTCTATCGGCCCGCTCTCGGTAGCGTGCTCCTGCTGCGCCGCCTCCTACCCCTCATCCCGCACGCGCTCGGCCGCGGCGGCGATCTCCTGGTAGCGGGCATCGTCGCCGGCAAACGCGCCCCACGTGGGCGCGAGGACGCGCTCGGCGGCCATGTGGCGCACGGCGCGACGCAGCTCGTCCGCCTGGCGCTCCTTGTGCTCCGCCCATGCCGCGCCGGAGCGCGCGGGGTCGAATCGCTCGGCAACGCAGTCCCAGAGCGGGGAGGTCGAAGCATCCGGCCGCGCCAACACGCCCTCCGCAGCCTCAACGGCGTGGGCGAGCGCCGTAAGCGCAGCCTCCTGCTCTCCCGCGCGCCGCAGCGCCTCGGCCACCTCGAAGGCCATCGTCGACGCGTACGCCGGGTTCACCGCACCCATGTCGAGCGCCTCGAAGACCGCCTCAGCCGCGCTTCCGGCAGCCCGCGCGAACGCCGCGTCGTCCCGCGTCGCGACCTCCTGCGCGAGCGACGAGAGCACGAAGTTCGCCGCACGCAGCCGCTCCGCCTGCAGCAGCCCGCGCGCCTCGCCCGCACGGCCGAGTTTGCGGTACGCGGAGGCGAGCAGCATCGTCGAGGCGGCCGCGTCCTGCCGGTGCACGAGCAGCTCCAGGAGCGCCGCGGCGTCCTCATAGCGCCCCGCCTGGAAGAGCGTCGCGGCCTTCTGCTGCTGCGCGAGGAAAAGCGTCGAGGGATCCGTCGCAACCTCGAGCACCCGGTCGAGCAGCGTCAGGGTCTCGTCGATGAGCGCCCTGGGTTCGGCCCCGGCTTCGCCCTCCCCGTGCGCCGGCGTGAACGGCGTCGCCATGCCCGCCGCCCACATCGTGAGGAGCGACGCCAGCATGAGGAGCAGGTTCGCATCCGAATAGTGCTCCGCCGCGAGCGCGCGCAGCCGCTCGTGCGCCGCGCGCAGATCCCGCTCCCCCAGCGCATAGACCTCGGCGTAGAGCGCGGCGGACTCCTCCTCCGAGAGCGCGCCCCGCCAGTCGAAGAGCTCGTCCAGCGTAAGCGAGAAGTACGCGGCGATGCGGGGCAGCAGGCTCACATCGGGCAGGCTCTGGCCGAGCTCCCACTTTGAGACCGCCGCCTTCGAGACGCCCAGATGCGCCGCGAGCGCCTCCTGCGTGATGCCCCTGCTCCGGCGCTTGCGCGCAATCGTGCGCCCGATATTGATCGTTTCGTTCATGATGACCCCTCTGATGCGATGGACGGGAGCCGGCCGGCCATTGCCTTCAGTATGCGGTCGAGCGCTGGTGGAAACAAGCGAGCGTTGGTTGACGTTTCGCACCGAAAGTCAACCGGTGTGCGCGGCAACGTGATGGCAGGAAGCGCATTCCCGCCAAACCTCTAGAGTCAGCAGAATGAGCGTCGCCGCCCTCACGCGTCGAGGAGCTTCACGAGACGCGTCATGGTGCCGCGGGCGTCGGTGCGACGGCGCACCTCGACGCTGTCGACGAGCAGGCGCATGAGGCGAATGCCGCGGCCGCGTTCCTCGGACTCGGCAGGCACCTCGTCGTCCGAGAGCTCGAAACCGCACCCGCAGTCGAGTACCTCGATCACCACGCGGTCGCGGTAGGCGCGCATGTTGAGCACGCAGCCGGCGGCGCACGCATGGTCGTACGCGTTGCCGAGCGCCTCGCTTGCCGCGAGCGCGGTGTCGTAGCGGTCCTCGTTCGTCATGGGAAGCCCCTCGAGCAGCTCCACCACGCGGTGGCGGTACGCGCCCAGGTGCTCGACGCCCTCCTGCACCTGCATGCTCTTCGACCACTGCGGAAGCTCGCCCGGCGACAGCGCCGGGACGGGCGGGCGCTTGGCCCCGCTCACATGGAGGATGTCGATGAGCCGCGCGATCTGCAGGAAGCGCGCCACAGCGGGCGAGGCGTTCACGAGGGAGAGCAGGCCATCGGCGGCCATGAGGCGGCGGGCGCACGTGAGCAGCAGCGCGAGCCCCGTGGAATCTATGAACGTCACGTGCTCGCAGTTGACGATAATGCGGCGCGCTCCGGACGAGATATAGGTATCCATCTCGTCGCGCAGCGCCGGCACCGACGCGATATCGATATCGCGCGGCGGGGCGATGACCGCTATGTCGTTCCATTCACGCATACGGCCATGATTCCCCGGCGCATGCGCTTCTAATCAACGCGGACGGCGGACGCGCCATGCGAGGGGGCGTACGGAAATCGCCCAGCCGAGCCACGCGTCGACCTTGAGCCGGACGCGGGATGGCGCGAGGCCGACCTCGAATCGGGCGGGCGGCCATTATTTCCAGTTTTGTGACGCACTTCCTGCGAAAACACGGGTGACCTATCGCCACAACAGGCATAAGCGACCCCGCTACCAGCACGATGCGCGAACCGCACCCCCATTTCTGCAGGATGCGCGTCACAAAACTGGAATAATTGGCCACCGAGCCCGGAGGTGCGCCGCACGAAGGGGTCTGCGCCCGCAAACCGGCGGCACGCGCCCCTCGGCTACTCGAACTCGAGCGCCACGAGCGCGATGTCGTCCTCGAGCGAGGAGTCCGTGAAGGCGTCGAGCTCATCGAGGACGCCCTGGCAGAGCCCCCGTGCACCGTCCGCGCTCCGCTCGAGCAGGATCTCGCGCAGGCGCTGCTCGCCGAAGAACTCGCCCTCGGCGTTTCTCGCCTCGATGGCGCCGTCCGTGTACATGAAGAGGATGTCGCCGGGTGAGAAGGTGAACGTCCCGCCCTGGTACGCCATGCTCTCGAAGGCGCCCACCACGCCGGACTGCGTGCTCAGCAGCTCCGCCTCGCGCGCGGCGCCCTTGCCGTCCTCGCCGTGCGCCTCGCGCAAAAGCATCGAGGGCGGGTGGCCCGCCGAGCAGTACGTCGCCTCGCCGCGGCGCAAATCGAGCCGGGCGACGAACATGGTGGCGAACGTCTCCACGCGCGAGAAGCTCATGAGCATGGCGTTGAGCGCGCGCACCATCGCCACGGGGCTCAGCCCCTCCCACGCATACGCCGTGAGCGCGGTCTTCACGAGCGCCGACATCGACGCCGCCTCGACGCCCTTGCCCGACACGTCGCCCAAGATCATGACGGCGCGGTCGTCGGGCAGGCGCATGAGCGTGTAGAAGTCGCCGCCCACGAGCGCCTGGCGCGTGGCGGACGAATACAGCGCGTCGCCGATGATGCCCGGCACCTCGCCGAGCGCGCTCTTCATGCCCGCCTGGAGCGTCTGGGCGATGCGCGTCGTCTCCGTGTGCTCGCTCTCCTCGCGCTCCCTGAGCTCGAACTCGTGGGCGAGGCGCGTCAGGTAGTCGAACTCGATGTCGTCGATGGGCTCCTGCGAGTCGTCGCGCAGCAGCAGGAACCGAGCCGGCACCGGACTGCCGAGCGCAACGAGGCCGGGCTCGTCGCCCTTCATCGCCGCAAGGTTGGACGGGCCGTTGATGCCGCGCACCTCGACGAAGGCGCCCTGGTCGGGCAGGCCGTGGCTGGCGAGCCACCTGCCCACGCGCGAGAGCCGCTCGATGCGCGTGATGCGCGTCCCCTCGAGGTCGCCCTCATCCTCCGGGCCGTGCTGGCCGAGGGAGAACGGGTCGCGGACGGATTGCCCCACGAACGCCGCGGGTGCGGTGGTGGAGAAGAAGAGCTGGTCGATGTCGCCGGGCAGCGGCACGCGGTTCCCGCCCTCGAAGTCGATCGCAAAGACCCCCCGCTCGTCGTCGTGGACGATGGGGCACACATGGCAGTCGAGGACGCGCCGCACCTCGGCGACCGCCTCCGCCCACGCGATGCCCTTGTCGCCGCCCATCGCGTACACGACGTCGCGCACGTGGTTGAGCGAGCGGCCGAGCTCGGCGGTGCGGCTCGCGCGCATGCTCGTCACAAGGCTCATAAGCTCGATGGACAGGTAGTCGCACACGACCTCGATCACGTTCACGTCGTAGCTGCGCGAGGTGGTGGGGCGCTTCCAGCCGAGCTCCATGACGCCGAGCAGCTGCGTGCCGAAGAACAGCGGCACGGCGATGAGCGTCTTGTACGGCGGCATGTACTGGGGCCTGAGCTTGCGGCTCTTGCGCATATCGAGGTCGTAGATGGATCCGGTATCCTCCCGCGCGTCCTCCCCCGGCCGCACGATGGACAGACGGCACGACGAGCCCTTCCGAAGCACGTACGTGGGGACGCCGACGCCGAAGGGGATGAACTCGGGCACGTAGTCGTGCACGAGGCTCTCGGAGATCGCACGCAGCTTGAACCCGCCGCCCTCGGAGAAGTAGACCTCCGCGCCGTCCGCGTCGAGCGCGTCGGCGAGCTTGTTGAGGACGGTGTCCAGAAGCGCCGGAAGGCTCTCGGCGCCGACGGTGGACATGATGACCGAGAGCGTGCCCGAAAGGCGCTTATTCGCCGCCTGGAGCTCGGAGACCATGCGCCGCATCTGGCGGTCGTAGGCGTAGCGCTCCTCGAGGCTGTGAACGGTGAGGAGGGCGGAGCCGCGCGCGGCGTGGCGCTTCAGCAGGCGCCGGCGGAACGTGGCGGAACCCGCGACCTGGATGGCGCGCACGAGCACGGGGACGAACGAGCCGTCCGAGAGCTTGAGCATGAGCGTGCAGTCGCTGCCGTCGAGCAAAAAGGGCAGCCGGTGGCCGTCGGCGCGCTCGAAGGAATCGCTGAACAGCAGGTCCTTGACGTCGGTGTCGATGACGCGCTCGCGCGGCATGCCCACGAGCTCGAGGAAGCGGGTGTTCGCATGGAAGATGGAGCCGTCGAGGTCGCACGCCACGACAGCATCGCTCGTGAGCTCCGCGACACGCGTGAGCTCGGCCAGCTCGTCACGACCGGAAGACTCCATGGCACTCCCCTCGTCCGCGCGGACCTCGGGGCGCGTGCGGCTGCGGCGCGGTGCCCCGATAAGAAAAAAGCCTCCGAGGAGGCTTCGAGGATTCGATGGTGTCGGAGGCGGGACTTGAACCCGCATGTCCGTGGTTAGGACACTAGCACCTCAAGCTAGCGCGTCTGCCAATTCCGCCACTCCGACAAAAGCAGCAAGGAGTATATTACCCAACCCACCCCCGATGCGCAAGGGGGAATTTTGAGAAATTCCTTGAGTCATTGGGGACGGGTTCAATTGACTCAAGCGCGCGCTTCCGCCCGCACACCCGCCCGCTCGCGCGAGACGCGCGGCGCCGGCTCCTATCACCGCTAATCCCCCAGCTGGGCGCGCGCGAGATCGATGCGCCCCTGCGGCGCGATGGATAGCTCCTCGATGCGTTCCGAGCCCACGTAGGGCGCGCCTTGGAACAGGAGCGGGATGACGGGGCAATCGCGACCGATGGCGGCGTCCGCCTCCTGGAGCAGCGCGATGCGGTTCGCCTCCTCGAGCGTGGTACGCGCCGTGGCGAGCAGCTCGTCCACGCGCTCGTCGTGGTATCCCGAGACGTTCGTGGAGGAAGCGTTTCCCGAGAAGAAGAGCGGGAACAGCACGCCGTCCATCACGGGTGCGTCCGTCGCCCAATCCATGCGCACGAGATCGAAGTCCCGCGCCGCGACGCGCTCGCGCAGCGTCTCGATGTCCACGTCCTCGGGTTCGCAGGTCACGCCCACCTTCGCCAGGTTCTCCACGACCGCTTCGATGACCTCGCGATGCCCGCCGTCCGCGTTGTACAGCAAGCGCACCGTGAGGCCGCGCGCGTCATCCTCGAGCACGGGATACACGGCGTCGAGCAGCTCTTCCGCGCGGGCGGTGTCGTAAGCCGCGTACGGCCATGCAGCCTCACGGTAGCCCGCGATGGCGGGCGAGACCACGCCGTCGGCGGCGCGGCGCGTCTCGCGGTAGAGGGTGTCGGCGAGGTACGCGCGATCGATGGCGAGTGAGAGAGCACGGCGCACGTCGGCGTTGCCGAGCGCTTGCCCCTGCACGTTGCAGGCCAGCATGCTCGTCGCCAAGCCGGTGCAGCATACGAAGTGGTCGTCGCCCGTCATGACGCTGCCATCCTCCACGCGCCCCAGGCTCGAGGCGGCGCCATGCGCGTCGCGCACCGGGCAGCGGCACACGTCGACCTCGTCGGTCTGGAAGCGTTGGAACGCCTGCTCGACGTCCTCGGCGATCTCGAGGTGCACCGAGGCGAGCGTCGCGGGCTCGCCGGCATAGGCGTCGAAGCGCGCGAGCTCGATCTGCGCCGTCCCCGGCTCCCACGAGCGCGCCATCTGGAAGGGGCCGTTTCCCACCGGCTGGGCGGCGAACGACTCGGGGTCCTCATCGGCGAGCACGGGCACGGGACCCAGCGCGGGATGCGCGAGGACATAGGGGAGATCCGCATAGGGCGTGCGGAGCGCGATGCTCAACGTGGCATCATCCGGGCAGCTCACGCCCGCGAGCTCGCGCGCGGTGCCTGCGCGCAGCTCGGCGTAGCCCTCGATCACGGAGAGCATGTTCGCAAGGCCCGAGGGCTCGGTCTCCTCCGACGCCGCACTCGCGGGATTCACGATGCGCTCCCAGGCGCGCTTAAAGTCGGCGGAAGTCACGGTATCGCCGTTTTGGAACGTCGCCTGCCGCAGATGGAACGTGAACGTGCGGGCGTCGTCGGACACCTCGTAGCGATCCGCCGCGAGGCAGGCGAGCTCGCCCGTGGCGAAGTCGAAGGAGGTGAGGGAATCGAAGAGCTGCCAGACCACGGCGAGCGAGCTCGTGTCGGTCGCGCCGCAGGGATCGATCGAACGGGGCGGCGCGATGCACACCGAGAGCGGCTGGGTCGCCGCGACATCTCCGCTGCCGGGATCCTCGGCAGCGATGCGCCCGCAAGCGGAGAACGCCCCGAGCGCAGCCGCGCCGAGCGCCCCACCGATGAACGTTCTGCGATCAAGCATCTCGCAGCCCCTTCCCCGACGGAGGGCAGCCCCCGCCGGCGCTCGATTGTAGCCGCGTCGGAACGCTAGATGACGTCCACGCCCACGATGCCGCCCTGCGGGAAGAAGAACATGCAGAGCACGACGCACACGGCGAAGACGATGGCGACGATGACCGTCAGGCGGTCGAGGTTGCGCTCCATGATGCCCGTGGCGGCGTTGGAGTTGTACAGGCTGCTCGCGATCATGTCCGAGATGCCCGTGCCCTTGCCGGAGTGCATGAGGACGAGCGCGATGAGGGCGAGCGTGGAGAGCGCCCACACGATGAAGATGAGAATCTGGAAGGGACCCATGGATTCAAGCTCCTGCTGATAGCCGTTAGGTGTAACGGACGGTATGGTACCACATCGGCCTGGCGGGCGCTCGCGAGGCGGGGTGGGCGTGGAGAAATCTACGCGTTCGAGGGAGCGACGCGTGGTTACGCCCGAGGTGCGGCGGCGAAGAGCGCGGCGCGCCCGCTACAGGACGGCCGCGATCGCTTCGGCGATGTCGTCGCCCCGATAGACGTGCGTGGCTGCGCGCTCAGCTTCCTCGCTCGCGTTGAAGGCGACGGATGTCCCCACGAGCTCGAAGAGCGGTATATCCGATCGGCTGTCCCCGACCGCGATGCAGGCGGAGGGGTCGATCCCGCGGGCAGCGCAAAGCTCACGCGCATAGACGCACTTGCCCTCGCTCTCGAGCGCACGCGCCACCCCACCCGTGCACACGCCGTCTGCGACCTCGAGCTCGGATCCCACGTAGCCGTCGAACCCATACTGCGCGCAGAGGAACTCCCCCACGACGCCCCAGGCAAGCGAGGCGATGTGCGCCTCTGCGCCGGCCGCGTGGACGGCCTCGACGGCGCGGCGCACGCCCTCGACGAGCGGCATGTCTTCGAGCAGGCAGAACAGCTCGTCCCGGCTGCGTCCGGCGTACCCCGCCGCGTCGATGCGGCACACCTCGTCGTTGTCGATCTCGCCGCGCGCGTAGGCGGCCTCCGCCTCCTCCATCGCGCGCCCGTGCCCGAGCAACCCCGCCAGATACGCACCCGAGGTCACACCCCGCGTGAGCGTCCCGTCGATGTCGAAGAACACGATTCGTTTCATCTTTCCCCTCCTCATGGGTTGGTTGGGGACGTGTTCCTTTCAACCCCTTATTCAACCCGTCCATTTCAACCCATCACTATAGACCGCGCCGAACACCGCAGGCCAGCCTCGGATTCACGCATTTCGTCACACGAGAGATGGTGTTATGGCCAACCCCCGTCAGCCGCTCCATCTCCTTCACCGTGATGCCTGCCGCACGGAGCGACCGCAGCGCCTCGTCCCGCCGCTCCCGCGGCAGCTTCTTCACGTCCGTGGGCTCAATGCCGCCCAATGCGCAGCGCACCACCTCGAGCGCGTCATCGTCGGACACACGCCTCGTCGCCCTGAAACAATACGACCCGAACCGCCCGTCGCTGCAAAAGCGCAGGAAGCCCTCCCTGCCGCCGACCATGTCGAGCACCATGGCCGTATCCGCGACGCGCGCTTCGCCCAGATACTCTCGATAGCTGCTCCACGGAAACGCATCGATAGAACCCATGCCCGCCTTGACGGGATTCTCGTGGATATAGCGAACCGCTTGCAACAGCTGGGCATCGCTTGCTATGGGAACGCTCGCGAATCGGCCTTGGAACACGGCGCCCGCATGGCCGGTCTTGTCGTTGAATCGGCGCGCGTACGCCGTGGCGAGCGCGTGCATGAAGTGGCTGAGCGCATGCTCCGGGTCATCGAGCAGCAGGTGAACATGGTTGCCCATGAGGCACCATGCGATGACCTTCACGTCGTCTGCCGCCGTCTTCTCCCTGAGCAGCTTCAAGAAGGTTCGCCGATCGGAATCGTCTTCGAAGATGATCTGCTTGCCGCTGCCCCGGAGCATCACATGGTACAGCCCGAACTCCGAGTACTGTCTAGGTGGCCTTGGCATAGGCGGGCTCCTCTCGCGACGGCGCGACGCTTGAAGCGTCAAGCAAGGTGAGGAGCTTATATAGTTTAGGGATTCAAAACGTGCGGGGAGCCCTGGTTTCGGCAAATGGCGCGAATGTCCTCGCGAGCGAAAAAAGGGGTTGAAAGGAACACGTCCCCAATCAACCCATCAAACGAAAAAAGGGGTTGGTTGGAACACGTGAACTGCCTCCCATTTCTTGGACTGGAAAGTAAAGTCCTGGGGATGGGAGGCTTTTCCATGACGATCTACGACAGGTCGGTGAGGGAGCTCGCCTGCGGGCTCTTCGAGCGCGG
Organism: [Collinsella] massiliensis; assembly: GCF_002161605.1. NCBI lineage: Bacteria > Bacillati > Actinomycetota > Coriobacteriia > Coriobacteriales > Coriobacteriaceae > Enorma > [Collinsella] massiliensis. The sequence continues at coordinate 62,492 of NZ_NFIE01000012.1, forward strand.
GCTCGGCCACAGGGCGGCCGCGGCGCACCTTGGCGTGCCGGCCAAGGCTGTGGAAAAATGGTTCCTGACGTACCGCGCCGTCGGGAGGGATGCGCTGCTGGACATGGGTGCCCACAGGAGATACGACTACGAGACCAAGGTCGCCGCCGCGAGCGCCGTCGTCGACGGCGGGATGGCCGGGCCCGAGGCGATGAGGCGCTTCGGGATCGCGAGCGAGTCGCCGCTCAGGAGCTGGTGCCGCCTGTACCGCGAGGGCGGCGCGGCGGCGCTGAGGCCGAAGCCGAAGGGCCGGCCGCGCAAGGCGTCCGCGCCCGCGACCCGCGAGCAGGAGCTCGAGCGCGAGGTGCGCAGGCTCGAGGCGCAGGTGGCGTACCTAAAAAAATCGATAGCCCTGAAGGCGGAGCTCGGCTTGCTGCCCGGGAGCGGGCGGCGGCCGTAGCGGAGCTTTCGGGGCGGTTCCCCCTGGCCGACCTCCTCGAGGCGGCGTCGCTGCCCAGGTCGACCTACTACTACGCGCTCGCGCACCCGAAGGCCCCGACCAGGCCCGAGCTCCGGCCGCGCGTCGCCGAGATCTTCGGCAGGCTCCCGAACGGCGTCGGCCACCGCCAGGTGGCGATGGAGCTGAGGGCCGTCGACGGCGAGCGCATCGCCGACAAGACGGTGCTCAAGATGATGCGCGAGATGGGGCTCAGGTGCGGCATCCGCAGGGGGGCCGGCCGCCGCGGGTACAGCTCGTACAAGGGGGTCGTCGGGAAGACCTTCGAGAACGTGCTCGGCCGCGACTTCTCCGCCGACGGCCCCTGGCGGAAGATGGGCACCGACGTCACCGAGTTCAGGCTCTCCTTCGGCAAGGCCTACCTCGCGCCGGTCTACGACTTCGGCAGCAAGGAGATCGTGGCGTGGTCGGTCTCGGAGCGCCCCGGCCTCGCGCAGCAGGAGGAGATGCTCGCCATGCTCATGGCCGCCAAGCCCGACTGGGCGCTGATACCGTCAACCTACTTTTCGCCAATCGCGCAAACGAATCGGCGCCGATCGCGCCAACGCGCTTTCACCAGATCCGCCAACGCGCTTTCACCGTTTTCGGCTAATCGGCGTCCCTCCTCTCGCGCGGCAGGTCCTTCAGCCGGTAGGACCTGCCCGTGATCTTGATGACGTGGCAGTGGTGGCAGACGCAGTCCGCGATGGCGCTCGCCGCCACGTCGTCGCCGAACACCTTCCCCCACCCGCCGATGCCGACGTTGGTGGTGATGATCGTCGAGCGCTGCTCGTAGCGCGTCGAGATGAGCTGGAAGAGCAGGTCGGCGCCGCCCTCCCCGATGTCGAGGTACCCGAGCTCGTCGATGACGAGCAGCTTCGAGTGCGCGTAGTACTTGAGGCGCTTCTTGAGGATCCCGCGGGCCTGCGCGTCCTGCAGGTCCTCGACGAGCCTCGCGCAGTCCATGAACCTCACCTCGCGCCCCGCGCGCACGGCCTCGATGCCGATGGCCACGGCGAGGTGGGTCTTGCCCACGCCCGGGCTGCCGACGAGCAGCACGTTCTCGGCGCGCTCTACGAACCTGAGCGTCGCGAGCTCCTCGACCCGGGCCCTCGGCACGCTCGGCTGGAAGTCCCAGTCGAAGTCGGCGAGCCCCTTCACGTAGGGGAAGCCCGAGGAGCGTATGCGCTGGCGGACGATCCTGGCCTCCCGCGCCGCGACCTCGACGCGGGTCATCTCCTCGAGCGCGGAGCAGAAGTCCCGCTCGCCGGCCGAGACCATGCGCACGTAGTCGGGCAGCGACGCCGCCATCTCGTGGAGCCCGAGCGCCGAGAGGTTGTCCCGCGCCCTGATCGAGGGGCTCGCCTCGGCGACCGCGCTCACTCCGCACCGCCCCCTCCGAGCGCGTCGAGCAGGTCGAGGTTGGCGCGGGCCGCGGCGCGTATGTCGCCGTCCGCCCAGCGCTTGCCGTCGAGCGCCTCCATGTAGTGCTCCTCCCGGTAGACGATCGGGCCGGCGGCCCCCGAGGCGTCGTGCACCGCCACCTCCTCGCCGCCCATGCGCACCCGCACCTGGCCTCCGGGCATGGCGACGACGGCGACGCGCCTGCCGATGCAGCGCCTCGGCACCGACCACTGGCGCCCCGCCGCCCTCACGAGCATCGTGGGCGGCACGGTCTGGACGCTCACGTCCCCGACCATCGACTCCAGCAGGCGCATGTTGCCGATCGGGCGCAGCGCCTCCTTCTCCCGCATGAACAGCGCCGCGGGCGGCACCCCCGTCGTCCCGTTGGGCTCCTCGTTGCTGCGGCGCTCCACGCGCGCCACGCACTCGAGGAGGCCCTCCCAGCCGGAGAACTCGCCCGCGTAGGCGGAGAGCCTGGAGAGGAAGCGGTTGGCGCTCTCGTCCTTGCCCTTGGTCTCGGGGCTGCGCGGCCGGCAGAGCACGAGCCTGCACCCGGCCTCGCGCACGAACCTCTCGACGCGCTCGGACCTGCGCCTCCTGCCGCCCCCGACGGCGACGGCAGCGGGCATGTTGTCGGTCACCAGCTCCTCGGGTGCCCCGCCCAGCGTCCTGAACGTCGCCAGCAGGCACGCCAGCAGGTCGTCGGTCGTCCTCGACCTCGTCGGGATGAACACGTGCCTGCGCGAGTAGCCGAGCGTCGCGGTGAACACGCTGAACTCGTGGACCTCGCCCTCCGCGTCGACGAGCCGCATCCCCTCCTTCCAGTCGAACTGCAGCTGCCTGCCCGGCGGCGTCTCGAACCTCGGGTGCGCCTCGGGGGCGGCGGCGCGCCCGAAGGCTATGCCCTGGCGCCGGCACCACGCGGTGAACGCCCCGTAGCCGGGCAGCGGCGGGTCGCCGTACCTGTGGGCCAGCAGCTCGTAGACGGCGCGCTTGGTCATCCCGGGCAGCTGGGCCTTCGCCTCGACCACCGGCCTCACGCGCTCGAAGGCGCTCTCGCGCTCGGACCTGCGGTCCCCCGCCTCCGCCCCCTCCCTCCAGTATTTCGCGACCGTGTGCCGGTCCAGGCCGTGGCGCCTCGCTATGTCGCTGAAGTTCGGCTTGGTTCCGGCGGCCCTGTGCATGTTCAGCTCGCCCATCACGTTCCTCTCCATCCGCGCTCCTCCCGCAGGCTTCGGGTCCTCGGTTGGAGCATATTTCCGTTTGCGCGGCTGGTGAAAGCGCGTTTGCGCGGATGGCGGGTTTCCGTTAGCGCGGGTGGCGCGATGCGTTTGCGCGAATGGTTGGTTTTACATTAGCGGTATCAGGCGCGCCCGGTCCTGCACTCCGACATGGGCTGGCAGTACCAGCACGCCTCGTACGTCTCCGCGCTGCGCGACAACGGCTTCGTCCAGAGCATGTCCCGGAAGGGAAACTGCCTGGACAACGGGGCGACCGAGCAGGTCTTCGGCCACCTCAAGGACGAGTTCCTCCGCGGGCGCGACTGGGACACGTTCGAGGGGTTCAAGGCGGACCTCGAGGCCTACATCAAACACTGGAACCACGTGAGGCGGCAGGTCAAGCTGAAGGGCCTGACCCCGGCGGAGTTCCGGGAGCAGGCCCTTCTGGCGGCCGCCTAGCGGCTATCATTTATCGCGTCCAAGTTTTGGGGCGCAGTTCACACGTCCCCAACCAACCCCTTGGCGGGCTACTCCTCGGTAGCGAGGATGCGGCCGGTCATCTCGGCGCTCGGCTCGAGGCCGGCGAGCGAGAGCAGGGTGGGCGCGATGTCGGACAGGCGCCCGTCCTCGATGCCGGTGAGCTTCGCGGCCGGGTCGACCACGATGAGCGGCACGCGGTTGGTGGTGTGCGCCGTGAACGGGTGCTGCACGCCCTCGTCGTCCACGTCGTACATGTGGTCCGCGTTGCCATGGTCGGCCGTGATGAGGGCGAAGCCGCCCTTGGCGAGGATCGCGGGGATGATCTTCGACAGGCCATCGTCCACGGCCTCGACGGCCTTCACCGCGGCGTCGAACACGCCGGTGTGACCCACCATGTCGCAGTTCGCGTAGTTCACGATGTAGAAGTCCGCGGCGTCGGACTCGATGGCCGCGAGCAGCTTCTCGGTGACCTCGGGCTCCGACATCTCGGGCTGCAGGTCGTACGTGGCGACCTTCGGCGAGGGAACGAGCACGCGCTCCTCCCCCTCCTTGGGCTCCTCCACGCCGCCGTTCAGGAAGAACGTCACGTGCGCGTACTTCTCGGTCTCGGCCGTGTGCAGCTGCTTCAGGCCGTTCTGCGCGATGACGTCGGCGAGCACGTTCTCGGGGAAGGTCTTGGGGAAGGCCACCTCGACGTTCTTGAACGTGTCGTCGTACTCCGTCATGGTGATGAAGTGCGAGAGCCTCGGGGCGACCTTGCGCTCGAAGCCGTCGAACCCGTCCTGGGTGAACGCGCGCGTCATCTCGCGGGCGCGGTCGGGACGGAAGTTGAAGAACACCATGGCGTCGCCGTCGTGCACGCCCTCGTTATGGCAGGCGAAGGGCTCGACGAACTCGTCGCCGCGCGGGTCGCGCTCGTAGTAGGCGAGCACGCCCTCGACCGGATCGACGTCCGCATCGCTCGGCAGCGTGATGACGTCATAGGCGCGCTCGACGCGCTCCCAGCGGTTGTCGCGGTCCATGGCCCAGTAGCGGCCGGACACGGTGGCGATGCGCGCATCGACGCCCGTGTACTTGGAGAGCGCCTCGAGGTTCTCCTGAAGCGTCTTGAGGTAGCCGGCACCGGAGTGCGGGTCCACGTCGCGGCCGTCCATGAAGCAGTGGAAGCGGATGCGCTCCACGCCGTGCATGGCCGCGAGCACCGAGAGCACCTCGCCGTGGCGCTGCATGGAGTGCACGCCGCCGGGCGAGACGAGGCCGAGCAGGTGCACGGTCCCACCGATGCGCGCCACGTCGGACATGGCGTGCGCGAGCGTGGGGTTCTCCTCGATGGAGCCATCGATGATGGCGTTGTTGATGCGGCTGAGCTCCTGGAACACGATGCGGCCGGCACCGATGTTCAGGTGGCCGACCTCGGAGTTACCCATCTGGCCGGCCGGCAGGCCCACGTCCTCGCCCGACGCGCCGAGCGTCGTGTGCGGGTACTTCTCCCAAAGCTCGTCCAGGAAGGGCTTCTTGGCCTTGTAGACGGCGTTGTTGTCGCCCGCGGGGGCGAGGCCGAAGCCGTCCATGATCACCAGGAGCGCAGGAAGGTGACGCGCAGCCATCCCTACTCCCCCGCCTTCTCGACCATCGCGGAGAAGCTATCAGCCTTGAGCGAGGCGCCTCCCACGAGCGCGCCGTCCACGTCCTCCTTGGCGAGGAAGCCGGCGATGTTCTCGGGCTTGGCGGAACCGCCGTAGAGCACGCGGATGCCGTCGGCGATCTCCTGGCCGAAGATCTCGACGAGCGTGGCGCGGATGGCGCCGCAGACCTCCTGGGCGTCATCGGCCGTGGCGGTCTTGCCGGTGCCGATGGCCCAGATGGGCTCGTAGGCGATGACGAGCTCGTCGCCGCTCTTGATCTCCACGCCCTCGAGGCCGGCCTTGATCTGGCCGGTCACGAACGCGACGTGCTCGCCCGCCTCGCGGGTCTCGAGGCTCTCGCCACAGCAGAAGATCGGGACGATGCCGGCGGCGATGAGCGCCTTGGCCTTCTTGTTCTCGTCCGCGTCGGTCTCCTTGAAGTAGTCGCGGCGCTCGGAGTGGCCGATGATGCAGTAGGTGCAGCCGGCGGACTTCAGCATCGCGCAGGAGGACTCGCCGGTGTAGGCGCCCTTCTCCTCCCAGTAGACGTTCTGGGCACCGAGCTTCACGGGCGCGGCCTGGATGCGGTCGTGCACGGTCGTGATGTCGATGGTCGGCGGGCAGACGACGACCTCGACGCCCGCGGGAACCTCGTTCAGGGCCTCGGCCAGCTCGTCGGCGAGCTTGGCGGCCTCGGCCACGTCGTTGTTCATCTTCCAGTTGCCCGCAATGAGGCGGGTGCGCTTACTCTGCGTCATCGAGAGCCTCCACTCCCGGCAGCGGCTTGCCCTCGACGAGCTGCATCGAGGCGCCACCGCCCGTAGAAATGAACGTCATCTTGTCGGCCAGGCCGAACTTGTTCACGGCCGCCACGGAGTCGCCGCCGCCGATCACGGAGTCGCAGTCCTGGTTGGCCGCGATGGCCTCGGCGATCGCCTTGGTGCCATGGGCGAACGTGTCCATCTCGAACACGCCGCACGGGCCGTTCCAGAACACGGTCTTGGCGCCGGCGATGGCATCGGCGAAGAGCTTCTCGGTCTCGGGGCCGATGTCGAGGCCCTGCCAGCCGTCCTCGATCTCGCCGGTCTTGGCGATCTTGGTGTTGGCGTCGTTCGAGAAGTCGTCGGCGACGACGTTGTCGACGGGGAGCAGGAAGGTCACGCCGTTCTTCTTGGCCTTGTCGAGCATCTCGAGCGCGCGGTCGCACCAGTCGTCCTCGCACAGGGAGTTGCCGATCTTGCCGCCCTGCGCCTTGGCGAAGGTGTAGGCCATGCCGCCGCCCACGATGACGGTGTCGGCGGAGTCGAGCAGGCGGTCGATGACGCCGATCTTATCGGAGACCTTGGAGCCGCCGAGGATGGCCACGAACGGGCGCTTGGGGTCGCCGAAGAGGCCGGAGAGCGTCGAGACCTCCTTCTCGAGCAGGAAGCCGGCGACGGCGGGCAGGTACTCGGCGGGGCCCACGACGGAGCCCTGCGCGCGGTGCGCGGTGCCGAAGGCGTCGAGCACGAAGATGTCGGCGAGGTCGGCGAGCTTCTTGGCGATCTCGGGGTCGTTCTTCTTCTCGCGCTTGTCGAAGCGGACGTTCTCGAGGACGAGCACCTGGCCGGGCTCGAGCGCGGCGGCGGCAGCGGCGGCCTCGTCACCGTAGGTGTCGGGGACGAAGGTCACGTCGAGGCCGGAGAGCTCGGCGAGCTTCTCGGCGACCGGCTTGAGCGAAAGGGCCGGCTCCGGGCCGTCGCCCTTCGGGCGGCCGAGGTGGCTCATGAGGATGACCTTGGCGTTATGGTCGACGAGGTACTTGATGGTGGGGATGGCGGCCTCGATGCGCGTGGTGTCGCCCACGACGCCGTCGGCCACCGGCACGTTGAAGTCCACGCGCACGAGCACGCGCTTGCCGTCGACATCGATGTCGCGGATGGTCTTCTTGTTGAAAGCCATGTGATCCTGCCTTTCAGAAGAGATGGATAGGGGGATGCGGCCGGGTGCGACCCGGCCCGCGCCGGCCCCGGGGAGCCCGCGCAAAGCAAGGGCGCGACCTGGGCTCACGCCCGAAGCCGCGCCCTGAGACGCTACACCCTATGCGAGCACAGCGGAAGCCATGGACTTACGCCACGAACTTCTCGAAGTACTTGATGGTGCGGACCATCTGGGAGGTGTAGGAGTTCTCGTTGTCGTACCAAGAGGTAACCTGGACGAGGCTCTGGCCGTTGCCCAGATCCTGGACCATGGTCTGGGTGGCGTCGAAGATCGAGCCGTGGGTCTCGCCGATGATGTCGGTGGAGACGATGTCGTCGGTGTTGTAGGCGAAGGTCTCCGGGATGGTCTCGGCGTAGGCCTTCATGGCGGCGTTGACCTCGTCGACCGTCACGACCTTGTCAACCACGGCGTAGAGGTTGGTGAGGGAGCCGGTCGGGGTGGGAACGCGCTGGGCGGCACCGATGAGCTTGCCATTGAGCTCGGGGAGCACGAGGCCGATGGCCTTGGCGGCACCGGTGGAGTTCGGCACGATGTTCTGCGCGCAGGTGCGGCTGCGGCGCTTGTTGCCCTTGCGCTGCGGGCCGTCGAGCGGCATCTGGTCGCCGGTGTAGGCGTGGATGGTGGTCATGATGCCGGACACGATGGGCGCGAAGTCGTTCAGACCCTTGGCCATCGGGGCGAGGCAGTTGGTGGTGCAGGACGCGGCGGAGATGATGTTGTCATCGGCCGTGAGCTGCTCATGGTTCACGTTGTAGACGATGGTGGGCAGGTCGTTGCCGGCGGGAGCGGAGATGACGACCTTCTTGGCGCCAGCGTCGATGTGGGCCTGCGCCTTCTCCTTGGAGGTGTAGAAGCCGGTGCACTCGAGCACGACGTCGACGCCGAGCTCGCCCCAGGGGAGGTTACGCGCGTCGGGCTCCTTGTAGATGGTGATCTCCTTACCGTCGACGGTGATGGAGTTCTCACCAGCAGTGACCTCGTGGTCGCGGCTGTAGTTGCCCTGCGTGGAGTCGTACTTCAGCAGGTACGCGAGCATGTCCGGAGAGGTGAGGTCGTTGATGGCGACGATCTCGGAGCCCTCGTGACCGAACATCTGGCGGAACGCGAGACGACCGATGCGGCCGAAGCCATTAATCGCAACCTTTACTGCCATGTGTGTCTCCTTTCGTAGGGTCCGGCAGACTCCTTGCCTACCGTTCAGACCCACAAACAAACCACTCACCAAATATACCTGTTTTTCTGAAGCCCATTCGCGTAAATACGGACTTTTTGACGAATCCCTTGCAGACGCGGGGTCCGGCGAGTCATTGGGGACGGGTTCATTTGACTCAGTGAGTCATTGGGGACGGGTTCAATTGACTCAGGAGGCAAATGGAAACCACTTCGCCTTGTTCGATGAGTCGATCGAACCCGTCCCCATTGACTCGGAACCTGTCCCCGTTGGCTCGCTGAGTCAATTGAACCCGTCCCCAATGACTCACGAGTTGAGGAGCTTCTCGAGGCGGAGCACCCGGTGGTAGAGCGCCGACTTCGAGAGCGGCGGGTCGCACACCTCGCCCAGGTCGCGCAGGGACAGGTCGGGGTGCGCGAGGCGCAGGTCGCAGAACTCCTCGAGCGCCTGCGGCAGGCTCCCCCGCAGGCCGCGCGCCTCCGCCTCGGCGATGAGCTCGAGCTGGCGCTGCGCGGCGCCGGCGCTGCGCGTCTGGTTCGCGAGCTCGGCGTTGACCTTGCGGTTCACCTCGTTCTTCACCGACTTCATGGCCCGCGCGTCGTCGAGCGCGCGCACCGAGCGCGTCGCCCCCACCGCCTCGAGCAAATCGCGCACGTCGTCGCCGCTCTTCACGTACACCGCGTAGCTGAGCTTGCGCCGGTTCACGCGCGCATGGATGCCGATCTCGCCGATGAGCCCGGCGATCGCCTGCGCGAGCTCCTCGCCCTGCACCGCGATCTCCAGGTGGAAGTCGCCGCGCGGGTCGGCAACGAAGCCGCCGGCGATGAGCGCCCCGCGGATGTAGGCGAGCCGGCAGCATGGCCGCGCGACCACGTGGCGCGGGATGCCCCCCACCAGGCCGCCGCGGCGGTCGAGCACGCCCAGGAGCACGAGCGCCTTGTCGAGCCCGGGCTGGTCGGGCAGGGAGATGAGGTAGTTGCGCACCTTGTGGAGGACGGAGCGGCGCACGGTGAACTCGGTCTTGAGCTTGAGCACCTTGTGCGTGAGCCCGATCATGGTGCGCGCCACCGCGCCCGTCTCGGTCGCGACGGTGAGCCGATAGCGCCCGGGGCCCGCGATGGAGAGCGTGCCGCACACGCGCGCGAGCGCGGCGAGCGTCGCCAGGTCGCAGAACTCGCAGACGGGCGGCTGACGAGAGAGCTCGTCGCGCACCTCGGCGGTAAAGGACATCGAATCACCTTTCTCCTCGCGCCCCGCGCGGCGCAGACGGCGGGCGGGCCGCGCCGTCCGGCACCGCCCGGCGCGCTAGTGGGCCTCCCCCGACGCGGTCGTGTTCGCGCGCGCCAGGTCGCGGTGCGAGGTCGTCACGTGGTACTGCTGGCGCTCCAGGTAGCGAGCCGTGGCCTCGGCGATGGCGACGCTGCGGTGCTGGCCGCCCGTGCAGCCGATGGCAATCGAGAGCTGCGGCTTGCCCTCGGCCACGTACCCGGGCATGACGGCGTCGAGCAGCTGGCACCACGCCTTCCAGAACGCCTGCGTGTTGGGGTGGTCGAGCACGAAGCTCGAGACCTTCTCGTCGAGCCCCGTGAGCCGGCGCATGGCGGGGTCGTAGAAGGGGTTCGGCAGGAAGCGGACGTCGATCATGATGTCGGCCTCGACGGGCATGCCGTGCTTGAAGCCGAACGAGAACACCTGCACGTCCATGAGCTGCTGGTCGGTGAGCTCGGAGAAGGCGAGGCGGAGCTTCGAGCGCAGCGCCGCGACGCGCAGGCGGCTCGTGTCGATGATCATGTCCGCGTGGTCGCGCACGGCGGCGAGCTGCGTGCGCTCGCGCTGGATGGCGTCGGCCGTGGTCTCGCCCGGCTTCGCGAGCGGGTGCCGGCGGCGGTTCTCGCTGTAGCGGCGGATGAGCACCTCGTCCGACGCGTCGAGGAACACCACCTTGCAGCTCATCTCGTGGTCGCGGAGGCTCTGGATGGTGTCGAGCAGCTCGTCGAAGAGCCCCTGGCTGCGCAGGTCGCATGTGACGGCGAGGTGGCGCCCCACGCCCGTGTTGATGCCCACGAGCTGCGCGAGCTGGAGCACGAGGCTCGGCGGGAGGTTGTCGATGCAGAAGTAGCCCATGTCCTCGAAGACGTGCAGAGCCTGCGTGCGGCCCGAGCCGCTCATCCCCGTGATGACGACGATGTCGGGCACGCGGTCGGCGAGCTCGGCGGCGGTGATCGCCTGGGGGTTGACGTCTGCCATGGGTGGCCTCCTTGCACGCGGGACACGACGCTTCCAGTATACCGCGAACGGGGCCTACTCCTGCGCGCCCTCGGCGTCCCCCGCGCCCGCGGGCTCTGCGCCCTCAGGCTCCGCGCTCACGGCAGCGGGTTCCGCGCCCACGGCGCCTTCGGCGTCCCCCGCGAGCTCGCGCTCCCACGCGCGCAGCGTGTCGTACACGGCCTGCGCCACCTGATCGGGCACGCCCTTCACGGCGGCGATGTCCTCCGCGCTCGCCGCGCGCAGCCGCTTCATGGAGCCGAAATGCCGCATGATGGCCTTCTTGCGCGTGGGGCCGACGCCCTCCACCTCGTCGAGGATCGATACGGTCATGGCCTTGTCGCGCAGCTCGCGGTGGAAGGTGATGGCGAAGCGGTGCGCCTCGTCGCGCACCTGCTTGATGAGGTAGAGCGAGGCCGAGCCGTTCGGCAGCACGACGGGGGCGTCGTCCCAGGGGACGAACACCTCCTCGTCCGCCTTCGCGAGGCCGCAGACCGGGATGTCGAGCCCGAGCGCCTCGAGCTGCGTGAGCGCGGCCGTGAGCTGGGGCTTGCCGCCGTCGACCACGAGCAGGTCGGGGCGGCTGCCGAAGCGCTCGTCCGCCATGCGCTCGGGAGCGTAGCGCCGCCCGAGCACCTCCTGCATGGAGAGGAAGTCGTTCGCCTCGCCCGTGATGCTCCGCACGCGGAAGCGCCGGTACTGGCTCTTATCGGCCCGGCCGTTCGTGAACACCACCATGGAGGCCACCGTGAAGGCGCCGTGGATGGTGGAGATGTCGAAGCACTCGATGCGCAGCGGCGGCGCGGGCAGGGCGAGCGCGCTCTCGAGCTCCAGCAGCGCCCGGTTCGCGCGGTCGTCCGCGTAGCCGGTGCGCATCATGTAGCGCATGAGGGCGTGGCGCGCGTTGCGCTCGCAGGTCTCGAGCAGGTGGCGCTTCTCGCCGCGCTGCGGGCGGTGCAGGCGGCACACGCGGCCGCGCTTCCCCGTGAGCCACTCGCCCAGAAGCTCGGCGTCCTCGAGCTCCACCGCCACGTCCACCTCGCCGGGGATGTCCGAGGTCTCGTCGTAGTAGCGCTTGATGAAGCCCGACACGAGCTCCTCCTCGCCCACGTCGAGCCCCTTGTCGAGGATGAACTCGCAGCTGCGCTGCATGCGGCCGTCGCGCACGGCGAACACGCAGGCGCCGGCGATCGTCTCCTCGCGGAAGAACCCCACGACGTCGATGTCCACGCGCGAGGGGAAGACGACCTGCTGGCGGTCGTCCAGGCCGTCGATGACCTCGAGCCGGCGCTTCACGCGCGCCGCGCGCTCGAAGTCGAGGTCCGCGGCGGCCTCGGCCATCTCGGCCTTGAGCTCGTCCACGACCTCGCCGCGCCGGCCGGAGAGGAACCGCTCCACGCGGCGCACGGAGCCGGCGTACTCCTCGGGCGTCACCGCGCCCACGCACGCCCCCGGGCCGCGCCCCACGTGGTAGTCGAAGCACGGCCTGCCCTTCTGCGCGCAGATGAGGCCGATGATGTCCTCGTCGCCCGCGTGCGCCTCGATGAGCCGGCGCGTGCGCTTCCACTCCGCGCACGACGCGCTGCAGATGGGGATGACCTTGCGGATGGTGTCGATGACGTCGCGCGCGGCGCGGCTGTCGGTGTAGGGGCCGAAGTAGCGCGTGCCGGGCTTGTGCTTCTCGCGCGTGTACTTGATGGCGGGGTAGACGTCGCCGCGCGTGATGGCGATGAAGGGATAGCTCTTGTCGTCCTTGAAGTCGACGTTGAAGTACGGGCGGTACTGGCCGATGAGCTCGCGCTCCAGGACGAGCGCCTCGTGCTCGGAGTCGACCACGATGTAGTCGAAGCTCTCCACGAGCTGCATCATGAGCGGGATCTTCGCGCGCTCGTCGGCGAGCGTCACGTACTGGCGCATGCGGGCGCGCAGGTTCTTGGCCTTCCCCACGTAGATGATCGTGCCGGAGGCGTCCTTCCACAGGTAGCAGCCGGGCTGCGTGGGCACCTGCGCCACCTCGGCGGCGAGCCGGGCGAGGTGCTCGGCGGCGGTGCCGGGGGCGGGGGTCGCCGCGCGGGGCGCGTCCGGAGCGGGGACGCCCGCGTCCCCGTTCGCGCCGGCCGGGCGCATGGGGTCGCTCATGGAACCATCGCGTCGCATCGACGGCCCCGCGCTACTTGAAGAGGCGGCGATAGAGCTTGAGCGCGGCGTCCCACACGCGGTAGAGCGGCGAGAGCGGGCGGTCGTACGCACCCATCCACACCGTGGGCTCGCCGGCGAACAGCAGCTTGAACGTGCTCACGCCGCCCTCGAGCAGGCCGTTCAGGTCGTAGAGCGCGCTGCCCGACTCCTTCGCGGTGCAGATGGCCTGCCATTTGAGCAGGTAGTTCGCGCGCAGGCGCTTCCCCTCGTCCGTCACACCGCCCCAGAGCTCGAAGGCCGTGCCCGAGGTGGCGATGTTCCACAGGAAGGCGAGCGGCCGCCCCTCGATCTCGGCGAGGAACACCTGGTTCACGTCGGCGCACGCCTCGAAGGCCGTTCGGTAGTACTCGTCGGAGTGGAGGGCGAAGTCGTCCGTGTCCGCCGTGTGGTGGTAGATGTCCATGATCGCGTCGAGGTCCGCCGCGGTCGCGCGGCGCACGGTGACGCCGGAGCGCCCCGCCTTGCGGATGTACTGGCGCGCCTTCTTGGAATGGAGGCCGGCCATGATCTCGTCCTCCGTGGGCGCGAGGCCGATCGCCGCGGTGCGGGGCAGCACGATCTGCTCGGACGACTGCCAGCCGCGGCCGAGCTCGACCGCGCCCGGGGCGATGGCCGGGTCGATCTTGAGCGACACGGCCGAGACGTTCGCCTTGCACCACGCCGCGATGTCGTCCGCGACCTGCGGGACGTCCGCCGCATGATCGGTCACCGGGCCGCGCGGGGCGTAGCAGATATGGCCGAAGGGCCAGGGCAGCTTGCGCACGAGCACCTGCGCGGCGCCCGCGAACGCGCCATCGCGCTCGACCACGATGCGCCGGGCGCTCCACGAACCGGTGCGCGCCTTGAGCTCGCCCCAGCCCCATGCCTGCATGGGGTGGCCGGCATGCGCCTCGATGAGCTCGTCCCATGCGCGCTCGTCCGTGACCTCGCGGTATTCGACCATGACCTCTGCCTTTCCTCGATTTCAACCGCTTACTCTACCATGCTGCCCCAGGCGGGCGCATGTAAAATAACCCCTGGGGTGTTTTTACATATTGCGCGAGCGCGGGGCTTAGGTATAATGAGCAGTTGCACACGCCGATGTAGCTCAACGTTAGAGCACCGGTCTCGTTTTCCGGGGATGCAGCGTTCAACTCCTGCCATCGGCTCCATCGCTCAGCTGGCCGCCTCCGGGCGGCTTTTTTCATGCGCCGAGGGCATGCCGCGCGGGGCTCGCCCGCCCTACGCCGTGCGGTACCGCCAGATGCACACGTCCTCGTCGCCCGAGGTCGTCTCGCCCAGGGTCTCCACGCGCTCGGCCTCGACCGCCTGCCCGCTGTGCTCGCTCAGGTACGTCGCGATGAGCTCCGCCTGCTCGGGGTAGCTCGCCGTCACCATGTCGTCGTTGTCGATGAGGTTGAGCAAGAAGCCGTCGCGCGTGAGCCCCTCGCGCGTAAGGAAGGTCTCCCACGAGGGCGTGTAGTATTCGTAGCCGCCGATAAACACCGCGTTGTCCGGCTGCCGCCAGGCGTCGAAGGAGAAGATGTCGTCGTTCATGACGATGCCCTGCGTGTTGGTGAAGAGCACGAGCTGATCCTCATGGGATGCGAGGTACGCCTCGGTGTTCGCGGTGAGCTCGTTGCCGAGCGACGCCTGCAGCGGCCGGACGTAGGTGACCCACAAGAGGCCGAGGACGGCGGCGTAGGCGAGCACGCCGGCCGCGGGCACCACGCGCCCCAGGAAGACGCCGAGCGGGCGCTCCGCGCGCGGGTCGCCGCCCCGCCGTGCCGGGATGAGGCAGCACACCACGAGGGCGAAGAGCGCCACGATGAAGACGGGCAGGAACACGTGGATCTTGAGGCGCGCCCTGAGGAAGATGAGCAGGAACTCGGCGAGCGCGAGCGCGGGGATGGCCCACGCGACCGCGCACGCCCCCGCGGGGAGGCGCCTAGCGGCGCAGATGAAGCCCGCCGTGGCGGCGAGCACCACCAGAAGCCCGAAGGCGAACGCCGTGAACGACACGCGCGCGACCATGCCCGCGAGCATCGTCGCGAGGCCGTAACCCTCGACCACCCCGTCGAGCGCCTGGAACGTCTCGAGCGAATAGGTGTCGGCGTCCACGAAGATGAACTCGTAGATCATGTCCACGTCGGTCTGCGAGAGCTCGGGCGCGACCTGCTGCACGTCCTCGTAGTCCACCACGGGATAGTCCGCGACGGCCTGGGCCGCCTTGAACGTCTGCTGGAACTCCTCCCAGCCCGGGGTGATGCGCCAGGCCACCTGGCCAGCGGCGTACGAGAGCCCCATGGCCGCAACCACGCCGACGGCGAAGGCCATCATCCGCGCGTTGCGGTTGCACGCGAGCGCCCACACCAGGAAGGGCACGAACAGCACGAGGGCCGCCGCACCCGATTCCGGGCGCAGCGAGAAGCCCTCCACGATGAGCGCGAAGGCGAGGACGTCGGAGGCGCGGAACCCCTGCGGCCGGCAGAAGGCCGCGCGGCGCAGCACGAGCACCACGCCCGCCGCGCACGCGATGAACGCGACGATCGTGTACGTGAGGTACACCGTGGCCATGACCTCGCAGAGCGCGAGCGCGCCCGCCAGGAACACCTTGAGCGGCGCGGGCACGCGCGCCGAGACCGCCGTCACCCCCACCGCGGCGAACGAGATGGCGATGAGGCCGAGCAGCGCCACGGGATACCACGGCACGGCGGGCAGGAGCGCGTACAGCCACGAGATGGGCGCGCTGAACCCCACGAGCGAATAGAGCATGAGGAAGCCGGGCGTATCGAGGTAGGCGCCGCGCGCGTAGAGGTCCTGCATGAAATCGTCCGGCATGGCGTACTTCGGCACCTGGACGAGACAGATGAGCGCGACGATCGCCACCGAGACGGCGAGGCACGCCGCCACGGTGCGCGCGCTCGCCGCGGCAGGTTCGTCCTGCGCGCGCTCGACGGGTTTCACATGCTTGCCGATCTCTGCCATGGCGACCTCCTTCGTCCACCCGCATCATACAACACCGCGCGGACACCGCGGCGCGGGCGGCGCGCTATCGCCGCACCGGGCGCATCGGGGCCGCGCCCTTCCCGCGCGCCCTCCCCTCTCTGGAGGATTCGGGTAATTCCCGCAGCGCCGTGCCGGTGGGCTATAATCGCCCGTGACCACGCGGCCGGCGGGAGCTCCCGCGCCGCGCCCGAACGAGCACCCGACCGATTTCGGAGACATATATGCCTGCATCCGCAACGCCCACGCGCACCGACTTCATCCCCATCGTCCTCGGCGGCGACATCGGGTCCTACGCGCTCATCCGCGAGTTCCACGAGGCGTTCGGCGTGAAGAGCATCGCCATGGGGCCGGGCTTCATCGGCGCGATCGTCCACTCCAAGATCGCCGAGACGCACCTCATCGACGCCTATACCGCAGGCCCGCTCCTCGCGGGGCTCGAGGCGGTGCACGCGCGCTTCCCCGAGCAGCGCATCGTGCTCGTCGCGAACACCGACCCGCTCATCGAGACCCTCGAGGAGATCCACGGCGACCTCCCGTCGTACGTCTCGTGCACCATCCCGCCGCGCGCAGCGTTCGACGCCGTGTGCGACAAGGGCACCTTCGCCCGCCTCTGCCGCGAGCACGGGCTCGAGGCGCCACGCACCGAGGTCGTGCGCCTCGCCGGCACGGAGCCCATCGCGCCCTCGCAGATCCCCTTCCCCGTCGTGGCCAAGCCGGCCGTGTCCGCCGGGTACTACGACACCCTGCTCAAGGGCTTCAAAAAGGTGTACTACATCACCGCCCAGGCCGAGCTCGACGAGCTCTGGCGCGACCTGCGCGCCTCGGGCTTCACGGGCGACTTCCTCGTCCAGGAGCTCATCGGCGGCGATGACACCTACATGGACTCGCTCACGCTCTACATCGGCCGCGACGGCAAGCCGCGCCTGCTCGGCGCCGCCCAGGTGCTCCTCGAGGACCACGCGCCCGCCATGCTCGGCAACCCCGTCGCCATGGTCATCCGCGAGAAGCCCGAGCTCTGGCGCCGCGCCGCCGCGCTCCTCGCCGACGCCGGCTACCGCGGCTTCGCGAACTTCGACGTGAAGCGCGACCCCGCGACGGGCCGCGAGATCTTCCTCGACTGCAACCCGCGCATGGGGCGCAACTCCTACTACAACGTCGCCGGCGGCGTGAACCCCATGGAGGTCCTCGTGCGCGACGCGATCGACGAGGCGGAAGACGACGTGCGCATCGCGGGGGCGCCCGCCCTCTACACGCTCGTGCCGCTCTCGCTCCTGCGCCGCTACGTGCGCGATGAGGAGCTCCTCGCCGAGGTGAACGACCTCATCCTGCGCAAGCGCGTGTTCGACCCCCAGCGCTACGAGGCCGACCGCGGACTGCGCCGCATGATCGACGTCGAGCTCACCGAGAAGAACCAGATCAGGAAGTTCGCGCGCTACTACCCCGAGGCGACCGATACCTCGTTCTAGCCCCACCGCCGCCGGGGCGCGGATCCAGACGAAAGGATGCAAGCGATGCCGCAGCAGCATGAGACCACCGACGCCCTCTGGAACCTGCGCGAGGCGTTCGCCCGGCGCACGGGAACACATGCCCGGGACTGGCACCTCGTGTTCAAGGCGCGCTACGGCATGCGCGAGGTGTTCCGCACGCTGCGCGAGGAGCGCGGGGACGGGCGCGTCGTCACGACCCTCTTCACGGGCTGCACGGCCGTCGACTCCATCACCTCGGCCGGGCTCACGCCGGGCTACGCGGACATCGACCCGGCGATCCTCACCGTCGACGCCGAGGCGCTCGCGCTGGACGAATCCGTGCACGCCGTCATCGACCAGCATTCCTACGGCATGATCGACGAGGCGAAGAGCGCCGCCTGCGCGGCGAAGGCGCATGCGGCGGGCGCGCTCTACGTGGAGGACAGCGCGCACTGCGTGGCCCGCATGGCCCGCGACGCCTCCGGCGTCCCGCTCGCCGACATCTCCATCCACTCGATCGGCATCGAGAAGCAGCTGGGCGTGGGCTTCGGCGGCGCGATCTGGGTGAACCCGGACATGGAGGACCAGGCGCTCCGCGATGCGCTCACGCGCGCCTTCGACGCGCTGCAGCCGCTCCCGGGGCGCATCGACGCCGCGGCGCAGCATTACAGCCTGCAGAACCGCGTGCTCGCGCACCTTCCACACGGCTTGAGCCACTCCCTGCGCGCGCGCCTCACGGCGAGCGGGCGGCTCGAGCCCCCCGTGGCCGACATGGAGCGCGCCGGGCGCCTCCCCTACCCCGGCTACCTTCCGAGCCCGCGGATCGCCCAGTGCGTCCTCGACGCCTTCCCCACGCTCGACGCGGACGAGGCGTGCCGCAGGGAATGGACCCGCGGCTACCTCGAGGAGCTTGGGAACCTCGACGGCCTCGAGATCCCGGGCGCGGTGTACGGCACGGCGCGCGACCAGTCGCTCATCCGCTTCCCCATCGTGCTGCCGAGCGAGGAGGCCGCCGACCCCCTCATCGCCGAGCTGCGCGGCTCCGGCCTGTACTGCGTCGATTGGTACCGCATGCCGTTCTACCCGGGCGCGCTCGACCTCTCCGCCTACGGCATGTCGAAGGATGACCCGAGGTACCGGGCGTTCCGCGCGCGCTACGGCGGCGTCGTGGGGCTCCCCACCGACATCGACATCATGCGCCTGCCCGAGGCCGTCGCGATCGTCCGGCGCCACATCGAGCGCCGCGCGTAGCGCCATATCAGCACCGCGCGTAGCGCCATATCGAGGGGCGGAGCGCCGTCGCGCTTCCCAAATGACGCGAAACGAACGGTTTATACGGGGGTAGCCGAGTAGCCGGCAAAGCGGCGACTCGGCTACCTGCACTGATAATTTGCAATATGGTCGTACCGCCGTTCGGCGGATACCATGTCGGTACGCGGCGCGGTGACCCATCTACCTGCTGGCGCCCCCGCGGGGCCGCCTTCAAAGCGACCTGTCCC